>PITV01000087.1 GCA_017577285.1 Clostridiales bacterium | reverse complement strand
CAGGTGCCCGATCAGCTCGAGCCCTTCGAATCCCCTGAGGTCCAGCGAAAGCTGCTGTTCTTCGGCTTCATCGGCATTGATCACGAATACGGTCAGCTCACCGGCCTCCTCATTCAGCGCCGCTGCGGCGGTCACGGTGGGCACGTTTTCAAATCCGCCGTACTGGTTCATGTCATCCACGGCATAGCCCGGCACATCGTAGGTATCGCACTTCACGACCGGCAGCAGCGCCGTGCCTCTGGCATAGCGGATCAGCTGGCGCATGGGGTAATAGGCGGCGCCCTTCCACACATGCTCGCGGTCTGTGGCGCACAGCATGTTCAGCCCGCTCGTCGCGCAGCCGATCTTCACGCGGTCGGCGTGGCGCAGGAGCGTCAGGGCGACGCTCATATTGGCGATCACGCTGATCATTTCGGGTACCCGCCAGGGGAATTTGCGCTGGGACCAGTCATCGGGATCGTGACGGATGTACTTTCTGTCGGGATCGAAATTGCAGAAGTTCCAGGCGGGGATGTGCCCGCACTGCCCCAGCTTCGCGCCGTTTCCGGGACGGAAGGACGCGGAGTATTCATCAAAGCTCAGCATCATCTTCTTGCTGACACGGTTTCTGGAGGCCACATAATCGCACAGGCCGATCTCGGTGCGGATATAGTCCTCATAGGCGAGAGTGCCCGCCATCAGGCCCTTGATGTCTCCCGGCAGCGCGGAATGGTAGTGGTGGAGGGAGATATAATCGGCGGTGTCATAACACTCTTCCAGCACGGCCCTGTCCCAGTCCGGATAATGGGCCAGGAAGGGGGAGGAGCTGACGCAGGCTACGGTCTCGGCCTTGGGATCGGTCCACTTGATGGCCTTGGATACCTCATGGGCCAGCACGCCGTAGGCTTTGGGATCCCTCTCGTAGGAGGCGATCTGCCAGGGTCCGTCCATTTCATTGCCCAGGTACCAGGTCTTCACGCCGTAGGGAGCTTTATGACCGTTCCGGATGCGCAGGTCGCTCCAGTAGCTGCCGCTTTCAAAATTGGTGTATTCCACCAGATCCACGGCGTCCCGCAGAGTGCCGGTGCCCAGATTGATGGTGTACATGGCCTCTGTGCCGGCGCGCTCCGCCCACTGCAGATACTCGTCATGCCCCACCTCATTGGGGATGAACTGCCGCCAGGCCATATCCAGCGCGGTTTTGCGCTGTTCCTTCGGGCCGATGGAATCCTTCCACTCCCAGCCGGAAACAAAGTTGCCGCCGGGCATGCGCACGCAGGGGACTTCCGCCTCCTTCAGCGCCTCGTAGAAATCCCGGCGCAGTCCCAGCTCATCGGCGCAGGGGTGCTTCGGGTTGTACATGCTGCCGTTCACCATGCTGCCGATGGGCTCCAGGAAGGCGCCGAACAGCCGCTTTGAGATCTCTCCCGTCCGGTATTCCGGATGCAGGGTGATTTTTGCCTTTTTCATAAGATCCTCCCGGTTTTTCATTCATATTTCGCGGTCACTTGCCGGTATTGTAGCAGAGTTTGACTGTTCCTGTCAATGCAGTTACGGGACCGGAGCGGACAAAAACAGCCCCCGGCGCGTGCCGGGGACCGTTATCAGATGTCCGGCACGGGTCACTCAGCCGGCTCTTCCGTCTTCTGTTTCTTTTTGCTCTTCTTTACGATGATGACTGTCACAGCAGCGATCACGCCCGCGATCGCCAGCCAGGGCAGGATGCTGATGATGAATACCAGCATATCGCCCAGGAAGCCGGCGCCTTCCGAAAGGGAGTTTCTGATGCCGGCGCCGATGCGCTGGCCGAAGGACGCCTCCTCTGTCTCCTCGAATTTCACTTCCTGAACGGTGACGGACACGGTGGAATAGGAGACCTGGCTGTCATAGCCGTTGATGCGTCCCTGATAGTAATCCACCCAGTACTGGGCATCGTCAATGGCGCTGTTGATCTCGATGATGTCGCTCACATCCTGCGCCTGGGGCAGCATTTCCTGCAGACGGGCCAGCTTGGCTTTCTGGGTCTCCAGACGGGAATAGGTGTCATAGTAGTTTTCGCTGATATCCTGACTGCTCTCCCAGTAATCAGTTCTGTTTCCGACTTCCCCGGCACCCGCCAGGAAATCATCCAGCCGCGCGCTGGGGATGCGCAGTGTGATGTACGCGAACCGGCTGTCTCCGGCAGATTCATCCCCGGAGGTGGAGATATACTCGATCCTGCCGCCGAAATCACCGGCAAGGGCTTTCAGCCGCTCCACATCCTCATCAAAGCTGGAGGTCTTTACAGTGAATCCGGCACTGCGGATGATCTTTGCCTCCTGAGCGCTGCCGCCTTCTTCAACGGGCTCCGCACAGTCTTCCTCGCATTCCTCGAAGGTTTCAGCAGGAACTTCCGGCACCGGGGCCCCGGCCATCTGCACCTGCGGCACGCTGTCGCCGGTGTCATATACCGCGATTCCCGCCG
This sequence comes from Clostridiales bacterium, assembly GCA_017577285.1. Classification (GTDB taxonomy): domain Bacteria; phylum Bacillota; class Clostridia; order Christensenellales; family Aristaeellaceae; genus ZC3RG03. The sequence continues at coordinate 7,101 of PITV01000087.1, read as the reverse complement.
CGGCGCTTTCTGCGGCTGCCGGCGCGGATGACGCGCGCTTTGTGCTGGCTCCGTTTGCGGAGGTCGTGTATACAGCGGTGTTTCCGGCGCTTTTCACGCTGCTGCCGGCTGTATTATCCCTCGTGATGAGCGTGCCGCCGATCAGTACCAGGACCGCCGCGGCAACGGAAGCCCATTTTACCCAGGGCATCCTGCTTTTTCTGCTGCTCTGTTCGTTGTTCATGGTTTCTGTATCCTCCCCGTATATCGCCTTTTCCAGCGCGAGGGATACCCCGGCGGGGAACTGTTCATCCTCGTTCGCGTCCAGCAAAGGCAGAGATCTTTTCAGGGAGTACAACTCCCTGCAGGAGGCGCATTCCGCCATGTGTTCTTTCATTTCCGCGGACAACCCGCTTTTTTCATCGAAGCATCTGTCCAGCATTTCTTCGAACTGATCACACTTCACGGCTGCTGCCTCCTTTCATCATCATATACGCAGGGATCGTCATTTTGTTCCGTGTTTTTCAAAAGAGAGATCAGTTTCTGCCTTGCCCTGTGGATCCGGCTTTTTACCGTACCGGCGGGCAGGGACAGCATCCGCGCGATATCCTCATAGCTTTCACCCTCCACATCCCGCAGCACGATCATGACACGGGCGGCGTCATCCAGCCGGCTCATCGCGTCCCTGAGCGCCTGACGCTGCTCTTTTCTTTCCAGCCTGTCCAGCGGGAGAGGATCGGATGACGGCGCGTCAAAGCCGTCCTCACGCAGGGCTTCCAGTGAAAAATCACAGCGCTTCCTGCGCAGAAAGTCAATGCACACATGCCGGGCAATGGTGCGTATCCAGGGCGTGAAATCCGCTCCCTGCCGGAAGGAGCCGAAGGCGGTGTGCGCCTTCAGGAAGGTCTCCTGGGCGCAGTCCAGCGCGTCCTCCCGGCTGCCTGTCAGGTTCAGACAGGTGAAATAGACCGTCTTTTCGTTTTCGACGGCAAGTCTTTCAAAATCCGCTGTATCCGGCTTTTCCGGCGGCCGCGCGCTTTCCGTTTTTTTGAATTTCAATAACATAACCGCTCCTGTATGCCCGGTCTCTCTGTTCTCATTTCAGCAGCTTCCGGCAATCCTGCCACTGCTTCCATACATGACCTGTCCATTCCTCCCGGGGAGGGACATCATCCACGGGAAACCATTTCAGATCGCTCACTTCGCATTCCTGCGGCATCAGTTCGCCGGTGAAATCCTCGCACAGCCATACGGTGTCAACGATCCAGGCCATATCGCCGTTGGGATAGGTGGCGAACTGCTCCCTTCCGCTGTACACGCCGGCCAGCCGCACAGATCCGGCGGTCAGCCCCGTCTCTTCCTTCAGTTCCCGGATCGCGGTATCCCGCACATCCTCGCCGGGCTCATTGGCGCCCCCGTTGGAGCACCATTTTCCGTCATCCTTCCGGCGCTGCAGCAGCACCTTTCCGTCACGGACGACAAACACGCTGGCCCCCACAAAGGTCAGCACATCGTGGCCGATCTTCTGACGGGTCTTTTTCACATAACTGTCTCCGCCATACTCGCTCCACCACCAGTCGGCCCGGTCGATGCGGTATTCCAGCTCATCAGCGCGGATGCCGTCACCCTTGTCGGGCCGGCCTTCATTCCGCACCTCATGCAGATGCATTCCGGCGCGCTCCATCACATGGAAGGAGGCGGGGTTGCGGATATCGCATTCCGCCAGGATCACCCGCAGCCCCAGCTCCTCAAAGCCGAAGCGCAGCAGCCGTTTCGCCGCTTCCGTGGCATAGCCGTGCCCGCGGTATTCCGGTAGCAGGATCCAGCCGATCTCGCCCTTTTCCGCGTCATACTTTTCAATGCTGGCATCGCCGATCACTTCGCCTGTTTCCTTCAGCACCAGGGCGTACTCGCGCATGCGGACGGGCTCTCTCTGCCATTCCTTCAGCGCGTGCTCATAAAGAAAACGGTCGGTATCCTGCCGCGGCGTCTTTCCGGGCCGTCCCCAGAAAAACAGATATTTCACCGTTTCCGGATCGGAGGATATCCTCATTATCACCGCGTCATCCTCCGCCGTAAATGGGCGCAGGATCAGGCGTTCGGTTTCGATCTGATGGTTCATAAGTTTACTCCGTTGATATTCAGATAGTCAGTTTCTATATCATAATACAAACTCAGCAGGGTCAAGGGGCGGCAGCCCCTGCCAAGACCCGCAGGGCGGGCTTTGCCCGCCCGGGGACGGAGCCGAGTGGTGCCCCGGTGGGGCATTCTCCGAAGGAGAAAACGAGGTGAAAGTCGGCTGAACAAGGGAGCAGAAGGAAGCGGCTCCTGCCGCGACGAGCTGCGACCATTGTGAAGACCCGGGCAGGGAGATTTTCGAAGGGAAGCCTGACGACCGTAGAAAACCTTATCAACTTACAGTTTTGCCGCCCGGGAGCATTTTCATTGAAAATGCGAGAGGCAATTCCGTGTCGAATGTGAAACGGTAACGCCCGTTTCATATTCGCAAGCGAAGCGTAAGCGAGCGTCAGTCCTTCGGCTTTGCCGGGCAGGGCCCGCCGAAATACTGCTGCATCTGGGCGTTGGTGAGCTTGAACTGTTTCTGGAACAGGGTGTAGATGTAATAGGGCCGTTTCCGGGTGGTATTCTTCACGCGGTTGATGCGCTTCACCCAGTAGCTGTACATTCCCTCCGCGGTGGAAGGCGTATCGCTGTTGACCAGTTTCCAGCCGGGGTCGCCCGCCCAGCGCTGGCAGTGCATCATCATTTCGGGCTCAATGACAGCCGCCATTTCATCCAGTACGCTGTCCATGGTCTCGGTGGTCAGGATCTGATAGATGGCACCGATCTTGGTATAGAACAGCTCCCTGTATTCCGGCACTTCAAGGATCTTTTTGAAAACGGTGTTCACGATCAGCTGATCGCCCATGCCGTTGCTCTTCATGTAGGAACGGGGGGAGTCGAAGGCGCTCTTGAACATGCCGTAGTCCATATCGAAGATCAGGCACTTCCACTTGGCGCCCTCTCCGGGCAGCCTGTAATACATCACATTGCCGGGATCGGAATTGCCGAAGAACATTTCGATGGCGAACCAGTCCAGGAAAGATTCGATATCGATGTTGTCATCCAGATACTGACGGTCCGCGGCCTTCTTTCCGGGGGAACTGCTGCCGATTTTTTTCACCATGGCCTTGTACTCCGCATTGCTTCCGTTTACAGCGGTGTAGTTGCCCTTGATGATGGTGATGTCATCCGCCAGATCCATATCCAGCCCCTCGTGCTGGGCGATGCAGTACTTGCCCTTGCATTCACGCATGTTGAAGTGGCCCCAGTACTGACCGTTGATGTACACGGCGCATGGCTCGTAGGCCAGGGTGATGATATCCGTGTCGATAAAGCGCTCGATCAGCTCGCACTGGAAGCAGTCGATGAGGCGGGTCCACACGCAGTCATTGCCGCTGTTGCGAAGCACGAAGGCCTTGTATTCGGTATAATCACGGGACGCGAACAGGGGATACTCAAAGTATTTTCCGCCCAGACTGCCCTTTGCCTTGATCTTCATGCTCTTCTGGGGCATATCCAGGCTGTAGGCGCCCTGCAGGGAGACTGTGCAGCCCTGGCTGATCACGGCGGTGTTCTCCCAGCCCGGCTCGAAGATCTCCACATAGGCTTCCCGCTCTTCCTTGCCGTGCCTGCGGTAGGTGGTGTTCTGGAAGGGCAGCTGCCCTGTGATCTTTACGGCGTTCGGCCCGTCCGCCAGCATGCCGGTGGCGGGATCCCACAGCTCGGCGGGATCCACCGCGAGGCTCACCACGCGAAGGCTGTGGGCGGTATTCATGATATAGCTGCGGGTGACGGTGTTCGAGGGGCGCAGATCGCTCCGGAAGGCCCTGGCCCGCACAACGCAGGTCTCCGTCACCGTCATGGGCCCGGTGTAGAGCGCGGCGCTGCCTATGACGGGGGTCGAACCGTCCAGCGTGTAGTACACATCGCAGCCGGCGGGAACATCGATGCTCAGCGTGACACTGCCGTCATATTTCCCGCTTTCCTGAGAAAGCACCGGGTCCGGCGCGTAGCCGAAGAAGCCGGAGGCATTGGGAGCGCCGGGGGTGGGGATATCGTAGTACATCATGTATATCTGCCCCTGAGAACGGCCGACTGTGATATCGGCGGGCAGAGGGGGCAGCTCGATGCGGTCGATGAGCCCTCCCCGCGCGTCGGACAGATTCACGCTTTCGCCGCCCGCCTTGGACAGCCCGAAGGAACCGTGCAGCTGACCGTCACCGGCGTTCACCTTCTTGTCCATCAGCACCAGCTTGTATTCGCCGCGCTGGATGACGGTGCCGTCGGGGAAAGTCCATTTCAGGGGCTTTTCGATATTGTCGCTCAGGCCCCAGCCGCTCAGATCCACAGCATCGGAGGAGCCGTTGAAGATCTCCACCCAGTCGCAGTCCTGCCCGTTCGCGGTCACGGAGCCGGGATTGGTCATGATCTCTGAAATATACAGCTCTCCGGGCTGCACCGGCGCGGAATCCTCTTTCGTGAAGGCGCCGGAAGTGTTGTTCCGGGTGGTGGGGGTGATGCAGGGGAAGATCAGGAAGCGGTCCATGTTCTCAGGATCGCGCCCGTAACTGACGCTCTGACCGAAATAGGGGAAGGTGACGCTGTCCATGGTTTCCCCGCCGCCTGAAAGGATCAGTGTTTCCCCCTCGGCGCTCAGCTTGAAAGTGGTGTGGGGGAAGTAGGTGGCCTCATCCACCTTGTTCTTGCCCGAGCAGAACACCAGATAGTACCCGAAGGCCGGGATGATCGCGTCCTCCGGAAAACTCCATTTGCAGGGATAATCCGGATCGTTGCTCAGAAAAAGATCCCGCAGCATGATATCGCTGCCGGTGGTGTTGTACAGTTCCACCCAGTCCACCAGATCGCCGTCGGCATCCGCCAGGCCCGAAACGGGGAAGGATACCAGCTCGTTGATCACGACAGGGGGAAGAGAAACACCGCCCTCCGCGAAGGTGACGGGGAGGAGCGGGAAGATCATTATGAGGGTGAACAGCAGGGACAGCGATCTTTTCATCATTGTGTGCCTCGTTTGCATATATTGCGCGATGTGATCCGGGAAGATCCGGAAAGGATCTGAACCTGTCATTCTCCCGCAGGCTGCAGATATTCCGCCAGGATATATCCGTATTCATCATGATACACGCACCGGATGAATCCGTTTTCCTCCGCCTCGTCCGTAAAGGCGAATACCAGCGCGTTCAGAGGAACTTTCGCGAGCCGGGCGGCCTTTGTGGACGGCGTTTCCCGCAGCGATACAAAACTGCTGCAGTTGACGACCTGCATGTTCGGCCCTTCCGTTCTGATCAGAATAGTTTCGTTTTCCTCGCTGCACAGGGCTTCCAGCGGGTCCTCGCCGCTGCCGGAGACCTTTTCGGTGATAAGACAGGTGCAGCGGGTGTCATTCTCCATCCAGGATTCACTGTAAACATAGTAGACGCTTTCAGCGCTGAACGCGGTCCCCTCATACTGAGGATCGTCAGTGGAGGTGTACAGGAGCGTCAGGCGGTCTCTCAGGCCGTATTCGGAGGAGTACTCGGTAATGAGTTCAAGCGACCATGTTCCCCGGCAGGAATACGCGAATTCACCGTCCTCGCCGTTGCAGTTGAGGATCAGCCCGCCGTCCTCCTCCAGGATCAGGTATGCCATATCGAATGTTTCATCATCGATGGCGACAGAAAAGGTCCATTCCCCGGGCAGCTCCTTCAGCAGTTCCGCGTCATCGGCAGCCGCGCTGATCAGGCAGGCCTGAGCGGCAAACAGCAGAACAAAGAAAAATACAGCGGCGCGCGTTCTCATCATCTTTCCTGACATGTCATTTTCCTCCTTGCCACAGATCATCCGGCATGTTTCTGCGAAAAAGTTCCTTCATATGTTTCCGTACAGGATCACCCTGTATTCTATCAAAGTTTTCCCGTATGCACAAGATTCAATTGTAAAAAGCGTCCGGCACGCCGGGGCAGGATGATCACGGAACGGTATAAAAAGGATGCCGCGATACGGTTCGCGGCATCCGGGATATTGAACTGATCAAAGGGGATTACCTGCCGATAACTTCCTTCGCGGCGGCCACCACGTTCTCCGCGGTGAAGCCGAACTCTTTGAACAGGGTGGCGGCAGGAGCGCTGGCACCGAAGTGATCGATACCCAGGGCCTTTCCGTCCAGGCCCACGAAGCGGTACCAGGGCATGGTGACGCCGGCTTCCATGGAAACGCGGGCACGGATGGCGGAAGGAATGACCTTCTCCTGATATTCCTTGTCCTGCTTCAGGAACAGTTCCATGCTGGGCATGCTGATGACGCGGGCCTTGATGCCTTCGTCCTTCAGGATGCCCTGAGCCTGCATCATCTGCTCCACTTCGGAACCGCTGGCCATCAGCAGCACATCGGGGGTGCCTTCGCAGTCGCTCAGGATGTAGCCGCCCTTCTTCATGCAGCACTTGCAGCCGTCATACTGGGGCAGGTTCTGGCGGGTGAGGATCAGGGCGGTGGGCATGCCGGAGGTGAGAGCGGTGAGCCAGGCCATGGTGGTCTCCTTGCCGTCGGCGGGACGGATCACCAGCATGTCGGGCACAGAGCGCAGACCGGTCAGATGCTCGATGGGCTCGTGGGTGGCGCCGTCTTCGCCTACACCGATGGAATCATGGGTCAGCACATAGGTGACAGGCAGCTTCATGATGGCGGCCATGCGCATGGCGTGCTTCATGTAATCGCTGAATACGAAGAAGGTGCCGCAGAAGACCCGCAGACCGCCGTGCAGCGCCATAGCGTTGCAGATGGCAGCCATGGCATGCTCACGCACGCCGAAGTGCATATTGCGGCCGGAACGGTTCTCGGCGCTGTAATCGCCGCCGTCCTTGATGTTGGTTTTGTTGGAGGGAGCCAGATCGGCACTGCCGCCCACCAGGTTGGGGAGCAGCTTGGCCAGACGGTTGATCATTTCGCCGGAGGTGGCGCGGGTAGCGATCTTGCCTTCCCAGTTCCACAGGCTCTCGTCGTTCTTTACGCTCTCGGGCAGCTCGGGATCATGCCACTGCTTCCATTCTTCGGCCAACTCGGGAT
>PITV01000086.1 GCA_017577285.1 Clostridiales bacterium | reverse complement strand
CTTTGACGGCATGGGCGCCAACCGCTGCCAGTGCATGGCGGTGTTCGAGAGCGCCATGGACGGCTCGGCAAGGCAGCGCAGGCAGAATATCTCCGGGCAGGTCTCCCTGTTCGATATCGGTCAGGCGGGGGAGGATGTGCAGATCCGGGATGAGTTCCCGCCTCTCAGGGAGTTCGCCTACCGCGAGCTGCTGGTGCAGGAAAAGGAAATGACGGGGGTGTACATCAGCGGACATCCCCTGGATGAATACACGAAGGAACTGGACGCCCTGTCCTTCTCCTCCCGCTCTCTGGCGGAAATGGAGGATATGCCGGATAAGGGCATCTCCATGGACGGCACGAGGGTGTCCATGGGCGGCATCATCACCGAGTGTCACAGCAAGGCCACCCGCAAGGGCAGTCTCATGGGCTTTGTCACCATCGAGGATCTGACCGGTCAGGTGGAGGGCCTGCTGTTCCCCAAGGTGTGGGAGCGCTACGGGCGCATGCTGAAGGAGGATATGGCGGTGCTGCTCAGCGGCAGGATCTCCGTGCGCGAGGAGGAGTCGCCCAAGCTGCTGGTGGATGCCGTGGAGCCCCTGTCCGCCGCGGGGAAGCGGATGCCGGAGGCGAAACCGGAGAACGCCCCGCGGAAGGCGGATGACCGCCCCGACGCCGTCGCGGCGAAGGAGGCGGGCGAGAAACTGTATCTGAGGATGCCCCGCGAAAAACTGCCGGAATGCGAAAAGGTGCTGCGCGCCTGCCCCGGCGGGGTGCCCGTGTATGTCAACCTGCCTCAGGAGGGCATTACCCTGCTGCTGCCCCGGGAATGCTGGGTGGAGAGCGGCGATGAGACCATCGGACGCCTCAGCGGCCTGCTGCCCCTCGCAGATATGAAGACTGTCAGAAAAGGATGATATGTCCGGCGCTCTGCCGGTCAAGCGAAAGGGAATACTGTGAAGATCATTCATCAGCCCGATATGCAAAAGGCGGCTGTATGGGCCGTTATATTCAATGTGCTGCAGATCGCCGCCATCCTGGCGCTGCTGGTATGCGCCCTGTTCTTTTCCGGCAGCTTTTCCTTCTCCGGAAAGACCGGCGTCGTGCTGCTGGCGATCACGGCGTTCATCATCTCTCTGGGCGCCGTGCTGGATATCAGGGAGGCGCTGAGGGTGTTCAGGCTCGACCGCAGGGTGAGCGGCCTGAGCGAGACGGTGGACGAGATCAGCGATCTGAACAAGGAGCTGCGCTCCCAGCGGCACGATTTCCTCAACCATCTGCAGGTGGTGTATTCCCTCATCGAGATGGAGGAATATGATGAGGCCCGGGCATACATGAACCGGGTCTACGGCGATATCAAATCCCTGAGCGGTGTGATGCGCACCGCCTGCGTGCCGCTGAATGCCCTGATGCGGGTGAAGCTGGCCCAGTGCGAGGAAAAGGGCATCCGCACCCGGATGGAGGTCAGCAGCGCCTGGGATCAGCTGCCGGTGGAGGAATGGGAGATCTGCCGGGTGCTGAGCAACCTGATCGATAACGCCATGGACGCCCTGACCGGAGATAAAAGGGCGGCCGGGGAGCCTTTCCTCGCCATTTCCATCGGGGAGGACATCGGCAGTTATACCTTCTCCGTCACCAACAACGGCCCCGACATCCCCGCGGATTTTATGGAAAGCATGTTCTCCGCCGGCGTGTCCTCCAAGGGCGAGGGCAGGGGCATGGGGCTGTACATCTGCCGGGATATCCTTCAGAAAGCCGGGGGAGATCTGACCTGCGTTAGCGGCTCGGGCACCACCTGCTTCACCGGCACCTTTTCCAAAAAGCCCGCCGCTTTGAAGGAACCGGATTGATCCCCGCCGTTTTTTCAGGGGACACGGCCTGTCTCATTCCCGTGCTTTCCCGTTTTGCTCACTTTGTGTCCTGTCTTTTTTTCTCTCCGTCCGCTATAACGGAAACCGCAGGGAGGTGACCTGAATGGATCAGATCAGGATCGGGAACTTCATCAGAGAGCTCCGCAGGGAAAAGGAACTGACACAGGAGCAGCTCGCGGAGAGATTCTCTGTTGCCAGAAGGACGGTATCGCGCTGGGAGACCGGCAGCAACCTGCCCGATATGGATATCCTCATCGAAATGTCTGATTTCTTCAGGGTCGATCTCCGCGAATTACTGGACGGAGAAAGGAAAAAAGAAGAAATGAACGAAGAGATGAAGGACACTGTACTGAAGGCGGCCGAGTATGTGAATGACGGGAAAAAGCGGATGTCGCGCATCGTGATGGTCTATTTCATTGCCGGTATCGCCGCCATGATCATCCATCTGATCGCCGCATTCATGGATCTGCCGGGTACTTTCTGGAGCGGGTTTCTGGAGGGCTCCACCATCGGGCTCGCCACAGCCGCTATGGTGATGGGCATCCTGTATGTGACCGGCGTGATGGAGAAGGTGAACGCCTTCAAGCGGCGGCTCACCGGCAGGGATAAAGCGGACCGGCAGTGAACAGAACGTAAAACAAAAGACCGAAAGGAACCGTAAAGAAGATGAAACAGTATCTGACCGAACTCAACACAGATTATCCCGTCCGCAGGACGCCGGAGCAGAAGCAGGCCTTCCGTGACCGGGTGAAGCGGGATTTCCCCTCCGCCCGGGAGGAAACGCTGGGCAAACACACCAATCTCGTCATCGGGGAGCCGTCAAAGGCGGAAATGATCTTCTGCGCGCATTATGATACCCCCCGCCGCGGCCTGGTCCCCAACCTGATGGTGCCTGTGAACACCCTGCTGAGGCATCTGTACCGGGCGGCGATCCTGCTGCCGATCATTCTTGTGGCGGTCGCTTTCGGCCTGGGCGTCGGTTATCTTTCCGGCATCATGGGCGATACCGTGCGCAACCGTGCGATGCTCGTCATCCCGGGGCTGATGCTTTACTATGTGATCTATTTTGTGATCTTCATGGGCCCCGCCAACAGGAACAATTACAATGACAACACCTCCGGCACCGCCGCGGTGCTGGAACTGGCGGCCCGGCTCGGCAAGGATGAGCGGTATGCCTTCATCCTGTTTGATAACGAGGAGAAGGGCAAGCTGGGCAGCAGGGCCTTCGCGAAGGCCCACCCCGCCATAAAGGCGGGTACGCCCGTTTTCAATATGGACTGTGTGGGAAACGGCAGCGATTTTGTCATCGCGGTCTCCGGCGCTCTGAAGGCTTCCGGGATCTATCCCGCCTTTGAGAAGGCGATGAACGCCGCCGCCATGCCCGCCCATCTGTATGAGGGCGGCAAAGCGGCCATGAACTCCGATCATAAGAATTTCAGGTGCGCCGCCGGCATCTGCGCCTGCAAAAAGTCGAAGAAGGGCGTGTTCTATACCCCGGCCATCCACACGAAGAAGGATACCGTCGCCGATGAGAAGAACATCGAGGCCCTGACGGACGCCCTGTATGCCATGGCGAATGAGGCCGGCAACTGATCAATGACCCGCGGAGGAGACCTGTGCGTTTCGGAAAGGTCTATGTCGAGATCACGAATGTGTGCAACCTGAACTGCACCTTCTGTCACGGCACGAAAAGGGAAAAGCGCTTCATGAGCGAAGCGGAATTCACCCGGGTGCTGGATGAACTGCGAAAAGTCACCCGGCACCTTTATCTGCATGTGATGGGGGAGCCTCTGCTGCATCCCCTCCTTCCGCGCTTCCTTTCCCTGATCCGTGAAAAAGGTTTTTCCGTCAATATCACCACCAACGGCACCCTGCTGCCGGAGATGTCGGAAACGCTGCGCGGCGCCCCCGCGCTGGAGCGGGTGAACATCTCTCTCCATTCCTTCGAGGGGAACGGCGGCGCCGATCTTTCCGGCTATGTGATGGACTGTATCGCCTTCGCGAAGGCCTGCGCCGGCCATCCGGCCGCCTGTTTCCGCCTGTGGAACGGGGACGGGGAGGACACGGAGAATGACGCCATCCTTTCCCTGCTGCATGCCGCCTTTCCGGGAGAGTGGGAGAAGATACGCAAGGGATATAAACTGACGGAGGGCGTCTATCTGGAGTTTTCCGGCCTCTTCGACTGGCCCGATCTGTCGCGCGATCCCTGTGATGATATCAGCGACTGCTTCTGCTACGGGCTTCGCGATCAGTGCGCGGTGCTCTGCGACGGAACGGTGACGCCCTGCTGCCTGGACGCAGAGGGGGAGATCGCCCTGGGAAACCTGCTGCGGCAGAACATGGAGGAGATCCTGAGCGGGGAGCGGGCGGCGCGCCTCTATGAAGGGTTCAGCCGCCGCCGGGCGGTGGAGCCGCTGTGTCAGCGGTGCGATTACACGCAGCGGTACAGGTGAGGAAAGCTATGGGCATACTGGTTTGCGGATTGAACGGCGCGGGAAAAAGCACCGTCGGCAGGCTGCTGGCGGATGAACTGGACTGCCGCTTTATCGATAATGAGGATCTCTGGTTCCCGAAGGATGATCCCGGCTATCTTTATGCCGCTCCCCGGAGCAGGGATGAGGTGATCCGGCGGCTGGAGGAGATCATCGCGGAGGATGACCGGTTCGTGTTCGCGGCGGTGCGGGGCGATTACGGGGATAAGCTGCTTGCTTCTCTCACCTGCGCCGTCCTGATCGAGGTTCCGCGGAAGGAGCGGATGCTGCGGCTCCGGCAGCGCTCCTTCGGCAGGTTCGGAAACAGGATGCTGGAGGGCGGGAATCTATATGAGCGGGAGAAGGCCTTTCTGGATATGGCGGCCGGCCGCACGGAGGATCATGTGGAGCGCTGGCTGTACTCCACGGGCCTTCCTGTGTTCCGGATGGACGGCACCATGCCGCCCGCGATGAATGTGGAAGAGTTCATGAGCGAGATGAAAAAGCACCCGGAACGGAAAATATACTGAGTGAGATTCATACAGAGCGGGGGAGAAATATGAGAAGAGACGACCGTGAAGTAACAGATATCAATGAGATCTTCGGCATGCTGGAGCGCTGTACCACCATCAATCTGGGCATGAACACGGGGGACTTTCCCTATGTGATCCCCATGACCTTCGGCTGCAGGCTGGAGGAGGGGAAGATCGCCGTCTATTTTCACTGCGCCGGAGCGGGCCGGAAGTGGGAGATCCTGCATACCGATCCCCGGGTCTGTGTGGAGGCGCATATCTACGAGCGGGTGGAAAGGACGGGCCCCGATGATATCACCGCGCGGTATGAAAGCGTGATCGGCACCGGCACCGCCTGCCTGATAGAGGATCAGAAGGCCAAGGTGGACGCCATTAAGCTGATGCTGGATCATTACAACAGCAGCGGTTTCCCCGCCACCAGCTGCAAGGGCCTGCTGCGGGTGCAGGTATACAGGATCGTGCTGGATACCGTGACCGGAAAGCGCAATCTGTGATCCCTGCCCTCCCCGGACATTTTGAAATTTCAGGACCGTTCTTCTCCGGAAGGACGGTTTTTTTATCCGATCGCGGCAGTCAGTAGCCCTTTTCTTTTTTCATTCGTATATTAAGATGTCCGGACAGAACGGACGGAACAGAATGAAAAAACAAAGCCCATAGGGCGGAAAGGGCTCCGCCGTTCGGAAAACGGGGAGCGGAAAGAGAGGATAATTATGAAGACTGAAATGAAGGAAACCGTATTGAACGAAACTGAAATGATGAATGTGACCGGCGGCAACGGCATCCTGCCTGAAGAGCCCGATGAACTGAAGCAGATCAAGAATCAGATCCTGGCGGATCCGGAAAAGCCGGGCGTCACCGTAAATATCGGCGACAATACGGAAGGGTTCATCGGCGAGTTTGTGAAGCAGGTGCGGAACGAAAGGAACATAGTCAACGCGTAAGGCTGTGAGCGGCGCGGGGCGGCAGGGAGATGAGCCCTGCCGCTTTTGTGTTGAGGGCGGGCCGCGCGGGCGGGGAGCGTGAAGACCGGGTGAAAATTTTCCGCGTCCTGTAGCCCTTTCGCGATCTGCCTCGTATATATAAATGTCCGGGCGGGAAAGCACCGGAACACAGAATAAAAACGAAAGAGTAAGAAAAGGAGAAACAGCAATGAAAAACAATGAAATGATCAACGAAAAGGAACTGGAAATGGTAAACGGCGGCGCCGGCAATGAAAATGAGACCTTCGGGTTCACCATCCGCGCCACCCGCGGCGAAAACAACAACATCGAGCTGACGGTCAACGGCTTCGCCACGCTGGAGGAAGCGATCCGCGAGATGGAAGCGGCCGCCGGAAGGATCAGGGCGCAGGGCGGCGCCGTAAAGACCGCCAATACCTTCAAAGAGTAAAACCTGAAAAACTGAAAAACAGAAAAAGAGCGGGGGCCGTGAAGAACGGCCCCCGTTTTTGCGCGCCTCGGCACGGGTTCCGTATTGACTTTTGGCCCCTCTCCGGCGCATAATTGTACTGCGAAAAACAAGACACAAAGGCGGACGCGCCACCGCTCCCTGTTCCGCATCCGGGGCGGATCACGGCGCCCGCTCTCCGGAGCAGTCAGAAAGGAATACATATGAAAAAAGACCTGACAGCCATCCTGCCAAACGGACAAAGCTTTGATTTCTGGGAAAAGGAGCCGGTGTTTGACCGGGTCCTGCATGTGGACTGCAATCATCCAGCCGCGTCAGACGCCAATGACGGCAGCGAAAAGGCGCCTTTCAGGACCATTAACGCCGCCGCGAGGATCGCGGCTCCCGGCACCCGGGTGCTGGTGCACAGGGGCATTTACCGGGAGTGCGTCCGCCCCGCCGCGGGCGGCGAGAGCCCCGGGAAAATGATCAGCTATGAAGCCGCGGGGGACGGCGATGTCATCATCCGCGCCTCCGAGGAGGTGCGCGATTTCATCCCCAGCACCGGCTGGATGCTTCGGCGAGATTTCGGCAGGACCACCCCGCAGACAGACAGCGGCATCCGGGTGTGGGAGCACGATCTGGATCCCGATATGTTCCGGGGCTACAATCCCTTCTGCGCGGTGAACATCCTGCACGACCGTCTGTTCATCGAGTATGAAAAGACCGATATGACCACCTATCTGAACCGCCGCGGCTGCGTGTTCTGTGACGGCGAGGCGCTCACCCAGGTGCCCCTTTATAACGGCATGAGCAGGGCGGAAAACACCTACTGGGTGGAGGCCAACGGCCAGAAGATCCATTTCCGCCTGAAGGGCGACGCGGATCCGAAGGATCACCGCATCGAGATCACCGTGCGGGAGCAGTGCCTCGCGCCGGAGATCCCCTTCCTCAGCTACATCCGGGTGAAGGGCTTCAAATGCGAGCATGCCGCCACCGGCGCGCCCGTGCCTCAGCGTGGCGCCATCAGCGCGTACCGGGGGCATCACTGGATCATTGAGGACTGCGAGGTCAACTGGAGCAATGCCCTCGCCATCGATGCGGGCAACGAGTGCTGGCATCATTCCATCGAGCCCGGTCAGGTGGTGGGGCATTCCGTCATCCGCCGCTGTCATATCCGGGATGCCGGCGTATGCGGCATCGCGGGCCTGTGGGCGTCGCATATGCTCATCGAGGATAATATCATCGAGGGCACCGGTTGGCAGAAGATGGAACTGAGCTGGGAGGCGGGCGCCATCAAGCTGCACAACAGCGTGGACGGGCTGATCCGCCGCAACATCTTCCGCAATACCTTCCGGGCGGATCATATCTGGCTGGACTGCGGCAACATCAACAACCGCATCACCCAGAACCTGTTCCTGGACGGCATCGAGCAGCGGGAGGCTATCTTCATCGAGTGCACCCGTGACGGCGTGAACCTCATCGATAACAACATCATCTGGAATGTGGAGGGCCGTTTCGATCCTAAGAAGATCCCCGACGAGCCTGGCTCCAAGGGCTGGTACAAGCTGCGGGAGGATGAGTTTGTCAACGGCTACGGCATCTACGGCGAGGGCACCGACCGGCTGTTCATCGTCCACAACCTCATCGCCAAATGCCGCCACAGCGGCTACTACCTGAAGCCCGTGCCCTTCCGCACCGGCATCGACCGCGGCGGCACATCCCGCAAGGCCCGCATCTTCAACAATATCTTCTATGACTGCGGCGAGGCCGCCATCGTGATGCCGACAGCCGATAATCAGTCTGACGGCAACCTCTTCGTCCGCGAAAAGGGCGGGTACCTCCGCGTCATGTATCCCGAGCCCGAGGTGTGCCTGCACCTGCCCGCCTGGCAGGAGTTCTACGGCTTTGATATGAACGGCGCCAATGGCTGGTTCGATTTCGATCTGGACAGGGAGAAGGGCACCATCACCGCGAAACCCGCCCAGGACGGCCCCGTCGGTTTCCCTGACCTCATCGAAATGATGAACTATGTGCGCGATCCGGAGCAGGTGCGCGGTGTGGCGCCCGTGGCTCCCGTCTGCACCGACTGGACAGGCGCGGAGCGTGCGGATGAGGACGGTGGATCCCTGCCCGGCCCCTTTGCGGCGCTGGGAAAGGAATACAGTATCGATCCCCGGAAGGGTTGAGGGGAGATTGTCAGTTCCCGCCCGCCGCGGAACGCGGACCGGGCATTTGGTGAAAAATTATATCCGGAGGCAAATTGTATGAAAATGATCACTCTCGGCTCCACGGGCATCACCGTTCCTCAGAACGCCTTCGGCGCACTGCCGGTGCAGCGCGCGGATACTGAAACGGCTGTGAAGCTGATCCGCAGGGCGTATGCCGGCGGAATGACCTTTTTTGACACAGCGCGGAATTATTCGGACAGCGAGTACAAGCTGGGGCTGGCGCTGGAGGGCATCCCGCGGGATACCTATTATCTGGCCACCAAGACCCACGCGCTGGATCCGGAGACCTTCCGGAAGGATCTGGATACATCGCTGTCGCTGCTGAAGACGGATTATGTGGATATCTATCAGTTCCACTGCGCGGAAACCTGCTACCGTCCCGGGGACGGCACCGGCATGTACGAGGAGATGCTGAAGGCGAAGGCGGAGGGGAAGATCCGCCATATCGGCATCACCGCCCACCGGATCGGGGTGGCGGAGGAGGTCATCGCCTCCGGGCTCTATGAAACGCTGCAGTTCCCCTTCAGCTATCTGGCCTCCGACAGGGATATCGCCCTTGTGCAGGCCTGCGCGGACGCGGGCATGGGGTTCATCGCCATGAAGGGCCTGAGCGGCGGCATGCTGACAGACAGCCGCGCCTGCATGGCCTTCATGCTGCGCTACCCGGTGCTTCCTATCTGGGGCGTCCAGCGGGAAAAGGAACTGGAGGAGTGGCTTGCCTTCTTTGACGGCGAGCCGGAATGGACGCCTGAGATCGAGGCGCTGATCGCCGCCGACCGGAAGGAGCTGGCCACCGATTTCTGCCGCGGCTGCGGATACTGCGAGCCCTGCACAGCCGGCATCCAGATCGATACCTGCGCCCGCATGTCGCCCATGATCCGCCGCAGCCCCAGCGCCCGCTTCTTGGAGGACTACTGGCCGGAGGAAATGGTCAAGCTCGACGACTCCGTGGACTGCGGCCTGTCGATCACCCGCTGACCCTACGGCCTGATCATTCCGGGGCTTCTGATAATTAGTTTGGGGGATTACAGCACCCTTCTGCCCGGACATACGCAGATCTGGTAATCCCGGCAAAGG
>PITV01000085.1 GCA_017577285.1 Clostridiales bacterium | reverse complement strand
CCGTTGTTCAGTGTCTGACAGACGGTATGGAGTGCTGAGTATTCAGTGATCATCAGCCGCGGCTGTTTCAGTGTTTTTTCGTTATGACTATGCCGGCGCGGGCGCCTGTCCGCGCCGGTTTTTTTCGTGTTTTCCGGCCGGAAGGTGTCTGTACCGGAATTTTTGTGCCCAAAAAGAACAAAATACAGGTTGATAACTTTTATGTAATAGTGTAAGATGTATTCGGGACTTTTTACATATGTTTCGGGCAGTTCCTGCTGTATATATGATAACAAGTGATGAGCGGGCGCTCTGGCGGCGGTGAGGGATGCCGCGCCGGCACGGACAGGCTGCTCCCGCCCGCGTCACTCATACGGATGGAGGTCATTTATGAATCTGCTGAAGATCGACCCGATCGTGATGATGGAGCTTACCTGCGCCATCTTCGTTGTATTGCTCTCTTTCAGTCAGAACAACAGGAAGGACCGCAGCAGGGGAACAGTGCGTCTGCGCGTGCTGTGCATGGTGACCTTCCTGTCGCTGGTGTCGGACTCCATGGCCTACATCTTCGATCATCCCGAGACCAACCATTATCTGGAGCACTGGTCGCTGTATTTCGTCAACCTGCTGCCCTTCATCATGAGCAACTTCATCCTGATCTGCTATTCGCTCTACTGCGAATCCTATCTGGAGAAAAAGACGAAGCTGCGCAAATGGGTGTTCCGCGTTCCCGTGCTGATCCTTTCGGCCGATATCGTCTTCGATATCATCTGGTTCGCCCTCGGCAATCTGGTGACATATGAGAACGGCTACTATATCGCCGGCGAGCTGCCGCTTCCCCTCATGCTGAGCTATTACGCCCTGCTGTTCTATGTGCCTGTGGTCGCCTTCATCCGCAGGAAGGATGTGGGGATCAGAACGGTGATGCTGTTCGTTTCCTATATCATTCCCGTCGTGGCGGCCATCCTGATCCTTGAGATCCTGGAAATGGACTACACGCTGGTGGCAGGCGCCGTTTCCGCCACCTATATCGCCCTGATCCTGCAGAGGGATACCTACAGGGCCGCCATCAAGAACGAGGCCGCCCATGCCGCGCTGGCGGAGAACAACGCCCGCGTGCTGGCGCTGGAGGATAATTTCGAATCCCTGTATGATGTGGATCTGGATACGGATGACTACGATCTGTATATCAAGGATCAGGCGGAATACAATGATGTCAATGAAAAGCTGACCAAGGAGAGCGGCTTCTTCTCCGATACCCTGATGAACGCGGAACGCGTGGTCTGCAGTGAGGATATGGCCGAGCTGCGCCGGGTGATCAACAAGGAATACATCCTTTCCGCTCTGGCGCAGAACGATCACTTCGACTGGTGGTACCGCCTGATGATCAAGGACGCCCCGGTCTGGTTCCGCATGCGCATCGTTTACAAAAACGCCGAAAAGCGCCACATCATCGTGGGCATCTTCAATGCCGAGGAGGAGATGGAGGCCCGGCTGAACGAGCAGAGATCCCGTGAAATGCTCATTGACCGCATGATGGGCGATGACGCCCTGTATCTGGTGGATTTCGCGGATGACACGATGCAGGTGCTGCACGATCACAACGCCGAGGTCTATCAGTATGATGTGAGCGCCGGCTATGCCGCGACAGCCGGCCATTTCATCGATACCTATGTGGCGGAGCCGGACAGGGAGAGCATGCGCCTCGCCGTCTCGGCGGAGCATATGCGGGAGCAGCTGGAGAAGGAAAGCGAGTATTCCGTCCTGTACCGGGATACCGTGACCGGCGAGAATGTCTATTACCGCATGAGCGTGGTGAAATATTCCGACACGAAGGCGCTGCAGAGCTTCATGAAGTGCAATGAAGAGGTGCTCACCGCCCTGGCCAACGAGAAGCTGACCGGCCAGTATGACGCCATTTACGTGGCTGATCTGGAAAGGAACACCGTTCACGCCGTCCGCGCCTCCCGCGTGCTGGAGGAGGGCGTGATCACCGACGGTGTCACTTACGGCGAGCTGGTGCGGCGCCTGGCGAAAAAGGTCATGCCCAAGTACAAGCGGGAATGGCTCAATTACAGCGATCCGGATTATGTGAAGAAGGCCATGTCCGCGGAGGATCACCGCGAGTTCGTGTACGAGCTGCCGGGCGCCGGGGATTCCATGCGCCGCGCGGTCATCGATGTCATCGAGCGCAGGAACGGCGCCGCCTCGCTGGTGCTGCTTTCCTTCATGCCCATCGATGACGCCCGTGCCAGAGAGCTGGTGCTGCAGCGGAAGATGGCGGATCAGAAGATCTGGCTGGATTTCTTCGTCAAATCCTACAGCTCCGCCTATACGGTGGATCTGACCAACGATACCTTTGAGGTGCTGAACATGCAGCCCTCTATCGCGCCCTACTTCACCCCGGGCGGGACGAAGGCGGATATGGAGCGCTTCATCGATGAGCATATCCATCCCGATGACAGGGAACTGATGCGCCGGAGCACCGACAAGGAATTCCTGATAAAGCAGCTGCATTAGGAACTCAGCTACACCTTCGCCTTCCGGGAGATCTTCGGCGAGGAGGTGCGCGCCATGAAGTGCGTCATCGTCCGCGGCACGGATGAGCTCCATGTGGGTCTGGGCTTCCTGGATATCTCCGGCGATCTGCAGAAGGAGCAGGAGCAGGCGGAGCGCGAGCGCCTCTATCAGGAACTGATGAACAGCATGTCCAGGGATGACGGCCTGTTCCTTATCGACTGTGTGAAGAACACCCGCAAGACCCTGCGCGACAACAGCGATGTGGCCGCCAGCTTCAGCGATGACGAGGATTACATCACCCTGATCGGGCGGTATGTGGACCGCTGCGTGGCGGATTCCGACCAGAACATGATGGACAGGATGACCGCTCCCTCCTATATGCTCCAGCGCACAAAAACAGACAAAGAGTATTCCGTGGACTTCCGCGATATATCCACCGGCGTGCAGCGCTTTTATGAGATGCGCATCGTGAGGATCTCCAATACCGAGGTGCTGCAGAGCTTCACCCGCAGGGATGACGAGATCATCGGCCGTCTCATGTTCCGCAAGCTGGAGGCCGATTACTTCGCCCTGGTCGGTGTCGATCTGGATACCGGCATCCTGCGTGTCATGAAGAACAATCCCGGCATCAGGCTGGACAAGCCCGGCGAGACCATGTTCTACGGCCCCGCCATGCGGGAGATCGCCTCCTCCTTCGAAGGGGAGTACCGGGAGTTCTTTGAGAAGATCGGGGATGTCAATTACATCCGCAAGCGCTTCGCCCATGAGGAAAAGTCCACATACATCTACAGATCGCACATGGGCGGCGGCCTGTGGGGACAGGTCACCGGCATGGTGGTCTCCCGCCACGATGACGGAACGCCCTCCCTGTTCGTGCTGGGTTTCAGCATCCTGGATACGGATGCCAATGAGCAGGCCGAGCTGCGCGGCAGGCTCCAGTCGGCCCTGCACAAGTCCAGGGAGGAGAGCATGCGCAACGAGCTGCTCCACAGCATCCTCCACGCCGCACGCTGGACCTTCATCGTCAGCGCGGATGACGAGGTGATCGGCGTACAGGCGTCCGATGATCTGAGGAACCTGCTGAATGCCGATATCCCCGACGGGCCCATGGGCTGGACATCCCTCATCTATCCCGATGACCGGGAGCGCGTGCTCGGCGAGTTCATGGCGGCGGTGGAGGATCACAGCGGCAAAACGCCCTATGATACCACCTACCGCATGGCCGACCGGGACGGTGCCGTCAGGTGGTACCGCTCCGCCGGCAGGGTGTTCCGCCACGAGGACGGCTTCGGCGAGTTCTTCGGCATGCACATCGATATCACGGGCCAGATGAAGGAGCGGCATCAGGAGGAGAAATGGGCCTACCTCAAGGAATTCGGCGATATGGTGAACTCCGCCCTGTGGAGCATGGATATCGCGGGGGAGGATACCCTCACCGGCGTATACTGGTCCAGCGAGCTGCGGCACATGTTCGGCTTTGAGAACAAGAAGGATTTTCCCGATGAGCTGTCCGCCTGGTCCGGCCGGCTGCATCCCGAGGACAGGGAACGGGTGATGAACTATCTGCACAAGTGCTTTGTCAGCCGCACCGAGGGCGTGATCCACAGCCTTTCCTACCGCCTGATGAAAAAGGACGGGGAGTACGGCCGGTTCAACGCCTACGGGCGCATCGAGAATCACCCGGACGGCACCCGCAGGCTCTACGGCATCGTGAAGGATTTTACCGCCCGCGAGCGGTATGACGTGGCGGATACGGAAGCGTGAGCCCGCCGCGCTGAATGAATGATTTATACGGACAGTAGCGGAAAGACGCGCCCTGCCCGCTGTCTGAAACGGGATGCACCCTTCCGGGGGTGCATTTCAGGATGCGCCGCCTCAGCGGAAGCGGCTGATCCTGAGAAATGAAAGGAACGGCACTGATGAGATATTACCGTGTCCATACCGCCGACCGCGCCTGGATCACGAAACAGCCCCGGGGCATTTTCACCGCCGTGCGCAAGCTTGTGGACGCCGGCATCCTCACGGAGGAGGAAACGGGGGAATACTGGAAAAACCGCGCCTATTTCGAGGAGGTGCTGCCTGTTCCGCCCTTTTATGAGCAGGGCAATCCGGACGGGGCCGTCACCTGGTTCAAGGATAACGAAAAGGGCAACGGCATCTGGCGGCAGATGACCTTTTACCGGGATATGATGAAAAAGTACGGCGTGAAGCTTTACCGCTCGGAATGTGATGAAACGCCCGGAACGGTGATCTATGAGGATGATTTCCAGATCGCCGTGAAGGATATCGATCCCGCCGTGCTGATCACCACCGCTGAACTGTGAGCCTGTAGGGGAGGGTGCTATGCCCGGCAGATGGGATCCGTGGCGGGGCTGCCACCGGTGCAGCGAGGGCTGCAGATACTGCTATATCCATAAAGGGGACGCGAAGCGGGGCATCGATACCGATGTCATCGTGCGCAGTCCCCGTTTTGACCGTCCCGTGGAA
Organism: Clostridiales bacterium; assembly: GCA_017577285.1. Classification (GTDB taxonomy): domain Bacteria; phylum Bacillota; class Clostridia; order Christensenellales; family Aristaeellaceae; genus ZC3RG03. The sequence goes on along the minus strand of PITV01000085.1, from coordinate 4,582 downwards.
AAAAAGAGGGACGGCGGGTATAAAATGGCGTCCGACCTCATCTGGACCTGCTTTGCCAGCGATTTTCTGCTGGAGGATGCCGATCCCTGGCGGGAGGACGCGTGGAATATCATCCGCGAGAGGAAGGACTGCACCTTTCTGTTCCTCACCAAACGCATCGAACGCTTCGCGGAATGCATCCCCGCGGACTGGGGGGACGGCTGGGACAATGTGGTGATCTGCTGCACGGTGGAGGATCAGAAAAACGCCGACCGGCGCCTTTCCGTGTTCAGGGATCTGCCCGTCCGGCATAAACAGATCACGGCGCAGCCTTTGATCGAAAGGATCGATATCGAGCGGTATCTGGACGGCATGGAGGCGGTCACCGCGGGCGGCGAATCCGACCGGGACGCCCGCCCGCTGGATTACAGCTGGGTGCTTTTCCTGCGGGAGCAGTGCGTCCGCCAAAATGTGGCCTTCAGTTTCCGGCAGTGCGGCACGCATTTTATCAGGGACGGTGTGGAATATACCCTGCCGGTGCGGCTGCTGTGCGCCCGGGCCCGGGCGGAGGGCATCGATTTTTCGCCGTTCTCCGGAGGCGGGATCACGGACGCGCCGGAGGGTGACCTGTGACCGTCCTTCCCGCCCGGCCCCGCGGGAGTGGCGATCCGCGCCGCTTTAGCTTATCCGGCCCGGAACCGCGATCCCGTGATCATACTGACAGGCGGTGAAAACATGCTGAAAGATCGCTATACCATCAATGAGGTGGCCGTCATGACGGGCCTCACCACCCGCACCATCCGCAACTATCTGAGGGACGGGCAGGCCTCCGCCTCCAAGACGGAGGACGGAAAATGGGTGTTCTCCCTTGAGGAATGCCAGGCGATGTTCTCCAATCCCTATGTGGCCGCGGCCATTAAGGCGAAGAACAGCGCGCCGGTGCTGGATTTTCTGGGGGACGAAAGAAAAAAGGCCGATTCCCTGTGCCTGATCCTGGACAGGCGCCTGTCTGACGAGGCGGCGCTGGAGTTGTCGGAGCGCGTCTGCGCCGCGATGCGGGGGATGAGCGGGGTGGACTTCCGCTTTGAAAAGAAGGGGGACAGGGTGCGCGTCATCCTGACCGGGGAAGAGGAAAAGGTGCGCGGCGTCTTCATGACGCTCTGACCGCCGTTTCACTTCCGTTCCGTGCTTTGCCGCTTCCGCGGTGAGCCCCTGAAAAATCTGAAACCGTCCTCAAACTGATCGTGAAATATCCTGAAAAATGTGAAAAAAGGGGGGATATGCCGTGTCTGCCGCGGCCAAAGGCCTGAAAAAGCTTTTCAGAGCCCGCATCCTGATCTTTGCCGCCACCGTCATGCTGTTTTTTGCTGACGCGCCCGTTTTCATTGAGGTCCTGAGCGTCGTGATGGGGCTTCTGGCCATTCTGGCCACCATGGTGGGAGTCGTGCTGGAGATCTTCGCTTTCCGTGCAGCCATTCCCGCCGAGATCGGGTACAGGACCGCCTTCCAGCTGGCGATGGGCGAAGTGATCGCCGTCATCGTTTCTGTGGTGCTGGGCTTTTTCTTCGATTATGCCGGAAGCGAGATGTCCTTCATGTACCGGGTCATCGAGATCCTGATCGCCTGGTATGCCGTCACCACCACCGTCACCCTGCTGCAGGACGCCGGCTTTGAGAAGGAAGCAAGGCTTGGAAAAGTGACCGTCGTCTTTATTCTGGCGGGCTATCTGGGCATTATCTGCACGGATCTGGGCAATATCCTGGGAAACTGGAGCGTCTATGAATCCGTGCCCTACGCCATCGCCGCCACTGTCGTTTCCGGCATCACGGTGATCGGGGAATTCCTGTATGTCCTGTTCCTGGGAAAGGCCCGCAAGCGGCTGTGAAGCGGCCTCCTGTCTGAAAGGAAGAAGCAGAGAAGAATAAAAAAATGACCGCCGGGATCCGCGTGATGCAGGTCCCGGCGGTTTTTCGGCTGGCTTCTGTTTTCCGTTTTCGCCCTTATCTGAACTTCTTCATGATCCTGATCAGCGGCACAGTCAGCACCGTGCCCAGCACCAGGTTGCTTGCCCCGTGGATGCAGTCAAAGGGGAAACCTGAGGCGATCCAGGCAAGCGTTCCCTTCAGGCTCAGCCCGAAGAACAGGGCCTGCGCCGGGGCGTACAGCACGCCGAAAAGGAGGCCGTGCAGCCCGCATATGCCGCCGTAGATGAAGGGGGCAGCCTTCCGGGGCAGATCCTCCGGCAGCAGCATCACAGCGCCCCACAGGAGGGTCCAGATGTAAAGATAAGGGAGCCACCACAGGTTGAATCCGCCGAAGAAGCCGTCCAGCATCACATAGGCGTAAAGCGGGAAAAGGGCTTTTCTGCGGTATACAACGGTGATCGCCGTGATGAACACGCCCACCAGATGGATGTTGGGCAGCCCTTCCATCAGCTTCTTGGAAACGAACATGATGGCCGCCAGCATGCCGAAAACGGCGACATCCTTCGCCACCGACTTTCTCATGCCGCGCTCATTCCACCTTCAGCCCGTAAACGGTGCCGGGCTCCACGGCCGTGGTATCGATGCCGCTGGCGGCATACTCACCGTTGACGTAAAACGCCCAGTAGTGTCCGTCCAGATCATAGTCCGCGCGGATCCCGTTCACCTTTTTGATGTACAGTCCGTAGGGACCCTCCTCGCCTTCCACGATGCCCTGTCCGGTCAGCGCCTCGCCGACTGTCGCGGCGTCTGTGCGGATCTGGTATTCCGCGGTCTTTCCGTCATAATCCGTCACGGTGAGGGTGAACTGCTTCGCGCCCTCTCCCCGGATGGCTGTGTCATTGCTCTTTCCGGCCCTGTTCCCTATGATCAGCGCTGCAGCCGCGGTCAGCGCGAGCACAAGGACAGCCGCGAGCAGGATCATAAGCTTCGTCTTGCTTTTCATCGTTCGCGTCTCCTTACACTATTTTCGGTTTTTCTTCTCATCCTTCCGGGATACTTTCGTTTTCCCCGCGGCACTCGCGCGCTGGAAGAATGTTCCGCTGCGGAAATATTCCGGCTTGAGGGATCCTGTCCGCCTTCTCAGATCATTTCTTCTCCAATGGCGCTTTCCTCATCCGCGGCGATGAGTGAGACAGGGCGTGGTTCCGCCGCGGCATGTTTCCGGATCCGCGGTGACTGAGCATCAGCACACGCGGCGGATACATGCCGTTGCAGGCGGGTGAATGCCTCCTACGGCGACGGGCTCGCGCAGGCGTTTGACCTGCTTCCTTCCGCAGCAGGGATATTCTATCACAAACGGCGGCGGAGGGCAACAGCCCGCGGAAAGGATCCGCTTTCCCGCCCGTCCGGCGGTGCCGGGGGTGGAAAAAGAGGCCTGTTTTCAAATTGAAAGGGACGCGCCGGCTGTGCTATCCTTTCATTGCGGGCGGCCGGAAGCTGCCGGCGAAATGAGAACGGAGGAAAGAAAAAATGCAGCAGCTGTATGATATGACCGCCGGCCGGCTGGACGCGGTGGATTTCGGTGCCGTCTATCCGGGCTTTCACAGGTTTCCCTTCGCCCTGTACGATGATGAATCTGTCCGGATCGACGGAAGGAAGCTTCCGCCGCAGGGCTTTTACGGCAATACCACAGTGGAGTTCGAGGGGCGGCACATCGCCATCTGGCGGGTGGATCAGCCGGCGGAAGCCTGTGATCCGGATATCTTCACCGCCGGCATCGTGCATGAGATGTTCCACGCCTTTCAGGCGGAGCAGGGCATGAACGGGGAAGAGCCCGATGACCTGAAGCTGCTGCAGTACCCCGCCTGTGAGGAGAATTATCTGCTGAAGCAGAATGAGAACGCGCTGCTTTCCCGGTACCCGGACGCCGGTCCGGAGGAGCGGGCGCGGATATTCCGCACCGTCCTTGCCTCCCGGGAACTGCGAAAGGGCAGGTTCGCTGAATGGGTGCGGCAGGAGGAGCTGATCGAGGTGTGGGAGGGCCGGGCGGAATGCGCCGGCATGCTGGCTCTCCGGCAGCTGGCACCGGAAAAGTTTGAGCAGAAGATCCGGGATTACGCCGGCATCCTGGAAAGGGGAGACCATCTCTTTGATCCGCGGAAGAACGCCTATTTCAGCGGCGTCATCATGCGCCTGCTGGAGATGGAGCGCGCGGAGGCGCCCTGCGATATCTTCCGGCGCGCCGCGGAGGATATCCAAAGCAGACAGCGCCGTCTGGACGCCTTTTTCGCGGAGCCCCGCGTCCGCACGGAGGCCGCCGGCTTCATCTGCGGCTATGATCCCATGAATCAGTTCCGTCTGGGCGACCGGCTGATGGCAACGGGCTTTATGGCGGTGAATGTGAACGGCGAAACGGTCAGGATCCCCTGCCCCTGCGTGGTGGAGATGGAGCCCGGCTCTCCCGGGCGCACGCTGGCCTGGTGGCGCTGAACGCGTCAAGCGCTTTTCCGGAAACGGATCCGCAAAAGCCGCGGGAACACGCGTCCCGCGGTTTTTTGCTGCCATTGTTTCTCCTGTGGTCATTCTGCGCGCGGCGGTTGAATCCCGCGGCGCAGAATGGTAAAATGTCTGTGAACGCGCTGTGCGGATCACGGCAGGCCGACTGCCCTGTATGAGGG
>PITV01000084.1 GCA_017577285.1 Clostridiales bacterium | reverse complement strand
GCCCAACGCCTTCGCCAGAGGCCTGGGTTTCAACAGCATGAGCACCATCGGTCTCATGTGCGCGGATGTGGCGGATAACTATCTGGCCCGCGCGGTGTCCTATCTGGAAAAAGGGCTGCGCGCGAAGCATTACGACAGTTTCCTGTGCTGCACCGGCCGGGACTGGGAGGATCGAAAGCAGTGCACCAATCTGGTGCTGAGCCGTCATGTGGACGGGCTGATCCTCATCGGCAGCCACTTCATTGACCGGAACGATGCCAGGAACAGCTATATCATCGATGCCGCCCGGCAGGTGCCCGTGGTGCTGATCGGCGGCGCACTGGACGCGCCCAATGTGTACAGCGTGCTTTGCGACGATCAGGACGGAATGGAGCAGATGACCGGCCATGTGCTGGAAAAGGGCCGCAAGGCGCCCGTGTATGTGTACAGCCATGCCTCCTTCAGCGGCCTCGCCAAGATCGAGGGCTTCAAAAAGGCCTGCGAGAAATGGAATATCCCGGCGGATGACAGGCGCCTGATCCACACCGCCTCCGGCGTCGATCCCATCTTTGCCGCGAAGCAGGCGCTGGAAGAGGCGGAGGTGCCCTTCGACTGCGTTATCACCAGCGAGGACGCGCTGGCCGCCGGCGCCCTGAAATACGCCGCGGATCACGGTCTCACCGTACCCGGGGATCTTTCCGTCACCGGCTATAATGACGCTGAGATCGCCAGAGCCTGCACCCCCGAGCTCACCACCCTGGACAACAAGCTTCAGGCGCTGTGCGAGCGCAGCATTGAGGTGCTGATGAGCGCCTTCAAGGGCGAGGAAGTGCCCCGCCGCACCGTTTTCGCCGGCAATATCATCATCCGCAGCAGCACCTGACGCGGCGCCGCGATCTGACCCGGTCCTGAAAAATCAAGACATGCAGAGCATGCCCTGCAGAATATGAAAAAGCCTGTCCGTCCGGACAGGCTTTTGGTTTTCGATCCTTGCAGAACGCGTCAGATCATTCCTTGTCGTAGTTCACGACCAGGCTGAAATCGGGAGCCTTCAGGGAAGCGCCGCCGATGAGGCCGCCGTCGATCTCTTCCTGAGCCATCAGGCCCTTCACGTTCTTGGGATTCATGCTGCCGCCGTACTGGATGCGGACGGCGTTGGCGATCTTCTTGCCGTACTTGCGGGCCAGAGCGGCGCGGATGACGCCGATGGTCTCGTTGGCCTGCTCATCGGTGGCGGTGAGGCCGGTGCCGATGGCCCATACGGGCTCGTAGGCGATGACGACCTTCTTGACCTCATCAGGGGTCAGGCCGGTGAGGGCGATAAGGGTCTGATATTCCACCAGAGCATCGGTATAACCGGCTTCGCGCTGTTCCTTGCGCTCGCCCACGCAGATGATGGGGATCAGTCCGCCGGCGACGGCAGCCTGCACGCGCAGGTTGACAGTTTCGTCGGTCTCGCCGAAATACTGACGGCGCTCGCTGTGGCCGATGATGACATATTCGCAGCCGGCTTCCTTCAGCATGGCGGCGGACAGTTCACCGGTGTAGGCACCGGAGGCCTTGAAATGCACATTCTGGGCGCCCAGATGAATGTTGCTGCCCTTGATGGCGGCGGCAACGGGGGCGATATCCACGGCGGGGACGCACACCACGACGGTGGCGCCGGCGCCCTTTACCAGGGGCTTCAGTTCTTCCACGAGCGCTTTGGCTTCGGCGGGGGTCTTGTTCATTTTCCAGTTACCGGCAATGATAGGTTTACGCATAGCAGTTACCTCTTATCCTAACATAAATGTTCCGGCGGTGCCGGCCTCAATAGCAGACACCGCCGGTAGAATGCAATGATTATATAGCGGGCAGAAATTACTTGTCGTTCAGAGCAGCGATACCGGGCAGTTCCTTGCCCTCCAGGAATTCGAGGGAGGCGCCGCCGCCGGTGGACACGTGAGTCACCTTGTCGGCATAGCCCAGGTTGGTGATGGCAGCCGCGCTGTCGCCGCCGCCGATGATGGTGATGCCGCTGTTGTTGGCCACAGCTTCAGCCACGGCACGGGTGCCTTCGGCGAAGGTGGGGAACTCGCTGACGCCCATAGGTCCGTTCCAGATGATGGTGTGGGCGCGGTTCACTTCATTGACGAAGAGCTGACGGGTGACAGGGCCGATATCCATGCCCTCGAAACCGTCGGGGATCTCCTGGGAATGCACGGTGATGTGCAGGCAGTCATTGGCGAACTTGTTGCCGGCTTCGTTATCCACGGGCAGCACGATGCGCTTTCCCTTGTAAGCGGCCTTGGCCAGCAGTTCCTTGGCCAGTTCCATCTTGTCATCCTCGCACAGGCTGTTGCCGATGTGGCCGCCCATAGCCTTCTGGAAGGTGTAGGCCATACCGCCGCCGATGATGAGGACATCCACTTTTTCAAGCAGGTTGTTGATAACGCCGATCTTGTCGCTTACCTTGGCACCGCCCAGGATGGCCAGAAAGGGACGCTTGGGGGCTTCCAGAGCACCGCCCATGATGCGCAGTTCCTTTTCGATCAGGAAGCCGGCCACGGCGGGCAGATAGTGGGTGACGCCCTCAGTGGAGGCGTGAGCGCGGTGAGCGGTGCCGAAGGCATCGTTCACGAAGATCTCGCCGAAGGAAGCCAGCTTCTCGGCGTACTTGGGATCATTCTTTTCTTCTTCAGCATGGAAACGCAGGTTTTCCAGCAGGGCGACCTCGCCGTCCTTCAGGGAGGCAACGATGGCTTCGGCATCGGGGCCGATAACATCCTTGCTCATCTTCACTTCCTGGCCCAGCAGTTCGCTGAGACGCTTTGCAACGGGAGCCAGAGAGAACTTGGTAACATCGCCCTTGGCGGCTTCGAGGGCAGCGGCGGTGGCGGCTTCACGCTCTTCTTCGGGCAGCGCTTCGATCTTGGCCAGTTCCTTCTTGTTCAGCTTGATCTTGTCATTGAACACATTGTGGGGCTTGCCCATGTGGCTGCACAGAACGAGTTTGGCGCCGTTTTCGATGAGGTACTTGATGGTGGGCAGAGCGCCGACGATACGGTTTTCATCGGTGATCTGATCGCCCTTCATGGGAACGTTGAAGTCTACACGTACGAGTACTTTCTTGCCCTTGACATTAACGTCAGTCACAGTCATCTTGTTCATGTTCATGGCTCCTTTTCGTAATTGTTTAAAGCCGGAGGCTTCAAAGTCGTTGTTCACCTGCCGCCCAGCAGGGCATAGATCCTGCCCGCGGCACCTTCATCCGTGATGAGCGAGTCATGGGTCTCATGCCTGGCGGAGGCGATGATGGCTTCCGCTTTGCAGGCACCCGCGGCTACGGCGATCATCCTCGCCGGCGCCTGCAGACGGCCCAGTCCGGTGGAAACGGTGCTCATCTGGTAAACCGTCTCCCCTTTTTCATTGAAGAAATCTCCGAACGCTTCCCCCACGGCTCCGCGGGCGGCAAGCAGTCCCCTGATCTCCGCGCTGATGCCTCTCTGACGGGCCATCACATCCGCCCGTCCGATGCCGTGCACCACCAGCTCGGCACGCTGGATCAATTCCAGCACCTCTTCCACCTCGGGCAGCCGCCGCATCCCGTCCAGCGTTTCATGATCCAGGGAATCCGGAAGATGGATGACCCTGTAATGACCGCCGATACGGTTCGCGATATCCGCCGCGATGGTATTGGCCTGGGTGTCCACATCGGTGCCCATGCCGCCTCTGGCCGGAACCACCATCACGTTCATGGGAATGGAGGATTGCATCCCCTCCGCCATTTCACGCATGGTGCTGCCGCCTGTGACAGCCATGGTCATGCCGCTCTGCAGCAGCCGGTGCACCCGGTGAGCCGCGGCCCTTCCCACATCCCTGAGCACCTGGGGATCGTTATCCGCGTTCCCCGATACCACTGTGACATGGGCGATGTGAAGCATGCTTTCCAGTGCCCGTTCCAGTTTGGTAAGTCCAAACAGCGCCTGGCTCAGATCTCTGGCACCCGAGATGACTTCTCCGGCCTTGCGGGTCAGCTGCATGCCCGCGGCGTCCATCTGAAGCAATCCCTGATCCCGGAGCGATGCCGCCACCGCTCTCACTTCCCGCTCGGGAAGATTGAGCCGGGCAGCCAGTGCCCTGCGTCCTACGGGCTGCATGTTTTCGATGCCGGTGAGCACCTGCGCGCGACGGCCGATTTCATCCATCTGCTCGGGCGCGATGGCCTTGAGCAGTGAAAGCAGATCATCCTGCAAGTGCATCCCTCCATTTGGCATTTCTTGCCCCAGTGGGCAAAATCTGCCCCGCATACGCAGAAAGTATAGCACAAACGATATCTCTTGTAAATAGCAAAACACAGAAAAAATACACCGGAAAAGGCGCGGTCAGAGCGGAAGCAGGCATGAAAAGAGGCACCGCGGATCGCGATGCCTCAGGCAGAAGATTTCTGCCCGGTTTTCAAACGGATATGCCGGAGACAGGCTTTATTCGCCGCTTTCCCCGGCGATGCGGATCTTTTTCATCCACTTGCCGCTGCGCAGGCGCCAGATGCACCACACGCACTTGATGACCTGATCGATCTTCAGCATGGTGTAGATCCAGAAGGACGGCCAGTGGAACACGAAAGCCGCCAGAATGCCCAGCGGGATGCTGGCCACCCACAGGAACAGGATATCCCCCGCCATCAGGAAGGTGGTATCCCCTCCTGCGCGCAGCACGCCCTTGGTCAGGATGGAGTTCATGGACTGGAACACCATGATGAAGCTGATGGCGTCCATCAGTTCCCAGGCGATCAGCTTCGCCTCATCCGACACCTTGTAATAATCGATGATGGGCGCCCGCACAAGCAGTATGATGCCGGCGGCAACAACGCCCACGGCCAGGCCGAGAAGCAGGAACGTGTAGCCCTGCTGCCGCGCCTTTTCCTGATCGCCCTCGCCCATGGTGTGGCCGGTAATGATGCAGCTGGCATGGCTGACGCCCTGAGTGAGCACCGAGCTGAGCTGCTGCACGATGGTGGTGACCGCGTTGGCGGATACGAATGCCGCGCTGATATGTCCCATGACCATGGCGACTGCATTGTTGCCCAGCGCCAGCAGGCCGTCGCTGATAAGCACCGGCAGGCACACGCGGAAATACTCCTTCACCAGATCGGCACAGCGCATGGTGATATATTTGAGGCGGTAGGCGATGCGCTGATCCCTGAAGAAGAAATATCCGCAGATGAACACCAGTTCAAACACTCTGGCGATCAGCGTTCCCAGAGCGGCGCCGGCGATCTCCATGCGCGGGGCGCCGAGATTGCCGAAGATAAACACCCAGTTGAAAAACACATTCACAAAGAAGGCGATAATGGAGCTGATCAGAGGGATCTTCACCTGACCTACGCTTCTGAGCACGATGGTGGTGGTCAGTGAAAGCCCCATGCAGAAATATGTGGGGATCAGCCAGCGCAGATAGGTGACGCCGTGGCCGACGATCTCGGCCGCGTTCTCCTTATCGCCCGTATACATCTGCATGATCAGGCCGGGGACAAAAACCGTCGCCAGCGTGAACACGCTCGCGAACACAGCCACGAACCGGAGCATGATGGTGACGGCCTTCCGGAGAGAATTGATCTCCTTCATGCCCCAGTAGCGGGCGGTCAGCACGGAAGCGCCCATGCCGATCCCCATGCAGAAGATCTGGAACAGATTGATGAAGGACCCCGCCAGGCTGGACGCGGAGAGCTGGGCATCGCCCATGCTGCTGAGCATGACGGTATCCATCAGGTTGACGCCCACGGTGATCATCTGCTGCAGCGAAACAGGCACCGCGATGTGCAGCACCTTTTTATAGAACGCCCTGTCAGTTGTGATATACCGGCTCAACGCGGACATGCTTTCTCATCCAGCCTTCTGTCGTTTCTGCGCCTGCCCGGAAACAGGCCTGATACCATTATAACGGAAAACCGGAGGAATGCAACACGAAAGGGCGCAGAACAGAACAAAAACCGCTCAAATATTGCGGATGAGCGGTTTTTTCAGATCATTTTTGTTCTGTTTTGTGTAAATATCCTGTCATACAGCTGAACGATTACGCAAAAAGCGGTATTCCCTCAATAGACGCCCCGCATGATCCTCAGGGCTTCCTGCCTGCCCATGCCCGGCGTGACACGGCTGTCATACAGCATGCGCAGCATGTTCCAGTCGGCATCCGTCAGTTTCTGAACGGTCGTCCATTGCTGATAGAGGATGCTTTTGGCATCCAGCCAGTGATCGTTGGAAATTCCCAGCGCGCCGATGAATTCCTCCATCATCAGGTGATTGCGGGCCCGGCTGTCACACACATCCCAGGCAATGCCGATCTGAACATCATCGATGGCATAATTGTCGTACCAGTAGGTGAAAAAGCCCCAGTTTCCCTCCACATACCCGCTCAAAACAGAGGACATTTCCGACAGCCGGATGAAATATACCTCCACATTGCTGTCCTCGCGGCTGTTCACAAGCACCACCGGCGGCAGCCCGGGCACACGCTCTGCCAGCTGCTTTGTGAAATCATAAAAGAAGGAAAGATCCTCCGCGCTGTAATTGCCGGTAAACCACACGCGGATCTCATCCGTCCACTTTACGACACAGTCCCGGTCATCCCCGTACTCGGCGCTGAAGGCGCAGACCTCCGCCTGACGGTAAGCCAGTTCATGAGCGGATTCCGCCAGAGAACAGCAGGGAAGGAGCAGGACAAGCAGCAGGATCAGACTGATGATTCTTCTTTTCATACAAGACCTCCCATAATCATTGCCGGATGGCACAGCTGACATCAAACACAGCGCGGGCCCGCTGTCATATAAACATAATTGAAAAATGATGTTGCACGCGGACTGTCACAGGATCAGCTGCGTGAGCAGCGCCACCGCGCAGCAGATGAGCGCCACCGGCAGCAACTTCGCGCCCTTCCACGCGGCAAAGACGCCGCAGAGCAGGGCCAGACCCCCGGCGAGAGGCGAGCCTGTCGCCTCGATCATGGCGGGAACGGTCATGACGGAAAGCGTCACATAAGGAACATAATACAGGAAGGAACGGATGAACCGGTTCCGGACGGGGCGGCGGATCAGCGTGAGCGGCAGCACACGGATAAGGAAGGAGACCGCCGCCATGATGAGGATGTAGATATAGGGATTATTCACGGCACACCTCCCCCTCCGGCGCTTCAGCGGGCTCCTCCTGCTCCTTCACAGGGAACAGCAGCGCGGCGCATACCGAGATGAGGACCGTCAGCCCCATGACCCGGATATTCTCATTCAGGCCGGGGAAGGCGTAACGCAGCCCGGCGCTCAGTGCGAAGGAAACAGGGATGATCCCCAGAACGACCCGGTCCTTCTTCGCGGGCGGGATGATGATGGCCAGGAACATGCCGTAGATGGCCACTGACAGGGCGCTGACAACGATATCCGGCAGGATGTTTCCGGCGATCACCCCCAGAGCGGTACCGGCGGCCCAGGGCAGCACAGACGCCGCGGCGGCGCCGTAGGTGTAGGCGGGTTTCAGATATCCGGGCCGGGCAATGGAAACGGCAAAGATCTCATCCGTAATGAAGGCGCCGATCCCGAAACGGTGTATAAAGCGCATGCCCGGGCTCACCCGCTGGGCCAGCGCGCAGCTCATCAGCAGGTAACGGCAGTTGGCGACAAGGATCATCAGCGCCATCATCAGGTATCCGCCCCGGGTGGCGATCACCCGGAACGCCGCGTACTCCCCTGCCGAGGCAATGGTGAACAGGCTGGCCAGAAAGCCCTGAAAGGCGTTCAGTCCGCTGTTCTTCGCGGTGATCCCCAGCGAGAACGCCACCGCCAGATAGCCCAGGCCGATGGGCACACCGTCCCGGAGGCCCTGTATGAAGATGGATGTGTTTTCTTTCCGCATCGTGAAAGCTCTACTCTCTGCTGTTTTGCTGCCGGGTTCAGGAAACGGACGGCCTCATATATCACACACCGCGGCAGTTTCCCGGATATCCCTGTATTTGCAAAAATCCCGTTTCCATCCGGAAACGGGACTTTTGATACTGGAGGCGCAGTCCAGAATCGAACTGGAGAATAAAGGTTTTGCAGACCTTCGCCTTACCGCTTGGCTACTGCGCCGGAAAAAATGGAGCGGTAGACGAGGCTCGGACTCGCGACCTCCACCTTGGCAAGGTGGCGCTCTACCAACTGAGCTACTACCGCATATGGGGATGGTGCCTCGGGGCGGAGTCGAACCACCGACACGCAAATTTTCAGTCTGCTGCTCTACCAGCTGAGCTACCGAGGCAAGTATGGCGACCCGAAGGGGGCTCGAACCCCTGACCTCCAGCGTGACAGGCTGGCATTCTAAACCAACTGAACTACCGGGCCACATTTTTGGTGGGAACAACAGGGCTCGAACCTGTGACCCCTTGCTTGTAAGGCAAGTGCTCTCCCAGCTGAGCTATGCTCCCCCACAGCGCGCTTTCACGCGGCACTTTGAAATAATACAACACTTTCAGGGGATTGTCAACCCCCTTTTTTCAATAATTTTATTTTGCCGCTCCGGCCCGCTCCTTACCTCTTTCGGCGGCTGTTGATATACTTGCCGTAAGCCCTGCGGTTCTCCGCGATCACGGCACAGCCCCTTGCCACGCATTCCGAGGGGTTTTCTCCCAGCCGGCAGTCCACCTTCAGAGATCTGGAGATGCGCTCGGTCAGGCCGTAGAGCTTCGCCCCGCCGCCGGTAAGGTAGATGCCGTTTTCAAAGATATCGGCAGCCAGTTCCGCGGGGGTCGTTTCCAGCATGCCGTGGATCGCCTCGATCAGGGTCATGACCGTCTCATCGATGGCTTCCTCCACCTCATCGCTGCTGATGCGCAGCACCTTGGGCAGGCCGGTGATCAGGTTGCGTCCCGTCACTTCCATGAACAGTTCCTCGTCCCTCGGCATGGCGGAGCCCAGATTCTTTTTGATATCCTCCGCAGTGATCTCGCCGATAAGGGTATTGTGCTTGCGGCGGATGTAGCGGATGATCGCCTCATCCATCTGATCCCCGGCGGTATTGAAAGGATGGCGGTTGATAACGGTGCCCATGCTGGTGATGACCATATGCGTCAGGCCGGCACCGATATCCACCACCATCTGTCCGTTGGCGGCATCGATGGGCACTCCGGCGCCGATGGCCGCGGCCACAGGCTTCTCCACGGTCTGGGTGCTTCTGACACCGGATTCGAACAGGCCGGTGGAAATGCCGTGGCTCTCCATTTCATTGACGCCCGCGGGCATGGCGAGGATCACACGGGGGCCGCCGAACAGATGCTTTCCGCACACCTTCTGAACGAAATTGCGCAGCATGATCCCCACCAGGTCAAAATCCGTAATGGTGCCATCGCGCAGAGGACGGATGGTCACGATATTGCCGGGGGTGCGCCCCACCATGCGGCGGGCTTCATTCCCGACAGCCAGTACAGTGCGGGCTTCCCGGTCCACAGCAACAACAGCAGGCTCGTTCAGCAGAACGCCATTGCTATCTTCTATGATGACCGTTGCTGTGCCCAGATCGATACCGATATCCGAATACCGTGCCATGAATCAAATCTCCTTCAAACCGTGGTTGCCCATGTATATTCTACAAAGATTACAAAATTCCTCTATTTTGTTACAATTTTCTGCTGCATATCACCACAATTTTACATTTTTACATCATTTTATCGCATGCATCCGCCACTTTTTCAATCATCCTGCCACACCCAGCAGCTGGTGCGTCCCAGCACATCCCCCACCAGCAGCGCCATTTCGCCGGTCAGCTGCGGGATCTGAAGCACCTCGGGCAGCTCGGGAT
>PITV01000083.1 GCA_017577285.1 Clostridiales bacterium | reverse complement strand
CCCTCTCAGGTCGGCTACCCATCGTCGACTTGGTGGGCCGTTACCTCACCAACTATCTAATGGGACGCGAGCTCACCTCACACCGATAAATCTTTGACCCCTAAGGGATGCCCCTCTGTGGTCTCATGCGGTATTAGCACACCTTTCGGTGCGTTATTCCCCTGTGTGAGACAGATTACTCACGCGTTACTCACCCGTCCGCCACTAAGTAAGATCAAAAGCAAGCTTCCAATCTTACTCCGTTCGACTTGCATGTGTTAAGCACGCCGCCAGCGTTCGTCCTGAGCCAGGATCAAACTCTTGTGTTTAATCCTTATAATCTGGTTTACTGGTTTCACCCAGCCCCAAATTAAAACTCATTCTCAGAATTAACTGTCGTTCTTCTTCTCTTTCTGTATCGTTTTCAAAGTCCTGTCGTGCCCGTTTTTCGCGAGCGCTTTGCTATAATACTACTTAACCTTTTCCATGTCAACACTTTTTTTCATAAAATCCTAAATTTTTTTATTTCTTAATGTTTTTAACTCACACCCGAAACAAAAAGGCCGGAAAGTACATAATAATACGTGCTTTCCGGTCATATAATATCAATATTTACCTGTTACAGACAGCACATGCCGTTTTCAGCCGCGTTTATTTCAGCTCCATAGTCGGTCGTTGGACCAGTTGTTATCAAAGCGGGATGTCTCCGTCCACATTTCCGGATAGTCCGGATGCAGGTGCTCACGGATCACCTCATCATTGTAATCATCCACACCGAGGCCGGGCTTGTCCGGCACTCTGATGAAACTGTTCTCCACGATCTTTTCCGGCGCGCCCAGAACAAGGCTGTCCCACCAGGGCACATCCACGGAATGATTCTCCAGCACATAAAAGTTCTCACAGGCGGCAGCGGCATGCACACAGGCGTAAGCCGATACCGGGCTTTCCGCCATATGCAATGCCATGGCCACACCGCTGCGCTGAGCCAGATCACTGATCCGCTTGGTTTCGGCGATACCGCCGTCCGTCAGGATATCCGGATGGATCACGCTGACTGCGTGCTGCCGCAGAAGATCCTCAAAGCCGTCCGCCAGATAGATATCCTCTCCCGTGCAGATGGGAACGCTGGTGGAATTGCTGAGCCGCACATACTGATCCGTATACTGCCAGGGGATCATATCCTCTGCCCAGGCGATATTGTATTTTTCGATGCGGCGGCAAAGGCGGATGCAGTCCTCCACCCCGATATGCCCGAAATGATCGATGGCCAGCGGGATCTCATACCCGATGACCGAACGGACCTGCCGGACATATTCCTCCAGCGCATCCAGCCCTTTCTCCGTCACATGGATGCCGGTAAAAGGATGCGCCACATTGAACAGGTCATAGTTGCGGTTGCGCCAGTAGCGGTATTCCTCCCCGGATGCAGCTTTATCCATCTTTTCCCACGAAGCGTCCATCTCGTCCAGCAGGCCGAGAGGCGCGCAGAGCGTTCCGCTCTCGCCCCGGAGGATATCGATGCCCAGATCCATCTTCAGGAAGGTGAATCCTCTGTCCATCCGCTTCTTCAGGGCCTCCCCCATCTGCAGGCCGGTATGTTTGCCGTTCACATCGGTATCGCAGTAAATACGGATCCTGTCCCGGAAAGCGCCGCCCAGCATCTGATACACAGGAACGCCCCAGGCCTTTCCCGCCAGATCCCACAGAGCGACCTCAACACCGCAGACGCCGCCGCCCTGCCGGGCGTGATAACCAAACTGTCTGATACGGCGGAACAGTTTCTCCACATTGCAGGGATTTTCTCCGAGCAGCCTGCTTTTCAGCATTTCGGCGTACAGACGATCCGCGCCGTCCCGTACCTCACCGAGACCAGCGATCCCCTGATTGGTGTATATCTTCATCAGGGTGCAGTGAAAGGGCGCGTCCACGATATCTGAAAAGCGGATATCCGTGATCTTCAGTTGTGACGGTGCCGAACAGCGGTTGAAATTTCCCCGGACCAGTTCCTCATTTCCGTTCATCTAC
Source organism: Clostridiales bacterium (assembly GCA_017577285.1). GTDB lineage: Bacteria > Bacillota > Clostridia > Christensenellales > Aristaeellaceae > ZC3RG03. Next base: position 7,907 of record PITV01000083.1, on the reverse strand, counting down.
TCCTCCTTCCGGTCCGGACAGGTACCGCCGGACCGATGCTTTCCATAAATGCCCGACGATCCGGGCATGGGTTCTCAAGAGCGGTGCAGCAGAGAGTACACCAGCACTCCCAGGATAACGATCACGGCGCCGGCGATCGCTTTTGCCCCCATCATCTCGCCGCACAGCAGTGCCACGGGAATGGGATTGAAGACCGGCTCCAGTGTCAGGATCAGCGATCCCTCCACCGCGTCCACATGCTTGATCCCCTTTCCGAACAGCGCGTTGGCAAGGCCGTACTGAAAAATACCCAGGATCAGCACCCAGATGATATTGGTCGCCGAAAAGGTGAGCCCGTCATCAAAAAACATGAAGGGCAGCGCGATCACAAAACTGATGATGCAGGAGAGCATCAGCGAATCATTGCTGTCATTCCCCGCGCCGCTCATGATCTGGATCTGCGCGGCGAAAGTGAACCCGGACAGCAGGCCCAGGATGTTGCCAAGCAGGTGCTGCCCGTCCATTTTATCCGCGAAGGAAAGGATGATCCCTCCGAATACAGCAGCGGTGATCAGGATATCGAACCATCTGGCCTTGCGGTGGCAGAACATGACATTATACAGGAACACCAGAATGGGCGCGATATACTGCAGAACGATGGCGGTGCCGGCGCTCGTCAGCGTAATGGCGGTCAGATACAGCATGCCGGTGGCGCTCATCATGAGCGCTCCCCACACATTCTGCCGCGTCAGTTTCAGCCTGATGCTGCGTTTGAAAGCCAGCAGCACCAGAAAGGACAGCACGCTCCGGGCGGCGATCTGGCTCATGCTCCCCCAGGTCACCGATTTGACGCATACGCCGGCCAGACCCCACAGCAGCGCTGCCGCCACCAGAAGCAGCCTGCCGGCATTGCAGTTTCTGTGTTCAGAAAGATCAGGATTTACAGTACTTGTTTCAGACATATCCGAATCTCCGGTCCTTATACGATTCTGTGTATGATAAACGGTCTCAGATGATGGCAGCGCAGGTGCCGGTGCGCCTGTACTCTTCTGCTCTCTTTTCACAGAACAGGCGGAACTTTTCAGCGATATCCGTAAATTCCTTCGGCAGAAGCGGCAGAACGGCCTCCTTCAGCGCGTCCGTAGTCCTGTCATTTCCCTGCGCGTTCCAGTAGCTCCAGGCCACCGCGCCGCAGATGGCCCCTGATGTGTCACAGTCCCCGCCGATAGAGATCACGGTGCGGATGGCGTCTTCAAAGTTTTCGCTCTCCAGGAACGCTTCCAGCGCCTGGGGAACAGTTCCCTGACAGGTGCCGTCAAAATGATATTCAGGACGGATCTCATCACAGATGAAATCCAGACGGTAATAATTCTCTTCAATGTACTTGCGTATCTGATCCTTGGTGCAGCCTGTTTTCGCCATGAAGACAGCAGCAGATGTCGCTTCCGCGCCTTTGATCCCCTCGCGGTGGCTGTGGGTGATGGCCGCGCCGAGCCGGGCCAGTTTCTTTGCCTCCTCCAGCGTGACGGCAGCCAGCGCGCAGGGGGAAGTGCGCATGGCGGAGCCGTTACCGAAACTGTTATAGGGCATGGGGCACGGATCCGTCAGCCACTGCGCGAACATACCGCCATAGCCTCCTTCGGGGTACGGATACCTGTGCCCGAATTTTTGAAGGGTTTCCGTCAGGATCTGCTGAAAACGCAGTTCGCTTTTCTCCCGCTCGCCGGCGGCGCGCATGATCGCCGCGGCAAACGCCGCTGTCATAACAGAATCATCGGTATAATCCGTGCCCTGTGAGATCAGCGGAAAATCCTTCGTTTTGATATTGTTGAATTCATATTTGGAGCCGATCACGTCTCCGATCATCGCGCCGTACATTCCATTTCACCTCACATTGAAAGTTCTTCCCATTTTGCATACATTTCATTGATGCGGGCCTGAAGTTCCTCCTTCTCAGCCGTCAGCTGCTGCAGAAGGATGTAATCACTGGCAGCTTCCTCCATCTTTTCATCATATGCCGCCAGTTCTTCCTCCTGTTTTTCGATTTCCTTTTCCAGCGCCTTCATTTTTCGTTCCTGCGCCGGATTTCGTCCGGAGGATCTCTTATCCGCCGCGGTTTCTCTTTCGCGCGGCATTTCTTTCTCCGTTTTTTCCTTTTTCTCCTGTTTTTCTTTGCCGGCGTTCTGTCTGTTCAGCGCCTTGATCCTGCGGTACCGTTCCCAGTCACAATCGGGATAATCGGTAAAGCCTTCTCCCAATTCCCAGATGTGGTTGGCAAAGCGCCGGGTGAAATAGCGGTCATGGGACACAAAGAGCAGCGTTCCCTCAAAAGCGTCCACCGCTTCCTCGATCCATTCACGGGAGGACAGATCCAGATGGTTGGTGGGTTCGTCCAGCACAAGGAAATTCACCCTGCTCATCATCAGGATGCACAGGCGCAGACGGCTGCGTTCGCCGCCGGAAAGCTGTGAAACTGTTTTGAACTGATCCTCACCGGTAAAACGGAAGGCGCCCAGCCTGTCCCTCGCCTCCTGAGGGGTGCAGTCCGTTTCATACAGCATGGTATCGTAAAGGGTACGCTCCGGATGCTCAAACACCACCTGCTGGGGCAGATACGCGCATTTCACGGAAGGGCCTGTCTTTACAGTGCCGCTGTCCGCCGGCAGAAGTCCGAGAAGCATTTTGAGCAGGGTGCTCTTGCCCACGCCATTGGGGCCGATCAGAGCGACCCGTTCCCCGCCGCCCCGGATATAAGCGGTAAAATCATGAATGATCTCCCGTCCGTCAAAGGCCTTGGACAGATGCTCCGCGGTCAGGACCCGGTCCGCCCGGAAGGATTCGGAGGCGAAATTCGCCTGCATGCGGCTTTCCTTTACAGGCTTATCTGTCTGCTGCACGCGTTCCACACGCTTTTCCATGGCGGCAGCCTTTTTATGAAGGGCAGGGTTGTCATACACGCTTCCCCACGCCTTCAGGCGGGCGATCTGGAATTCCAGCTGTTTTACCTTTGCCTGCTCCTGATTGTAGCGCAGCAACTGCTGCTGGAACCGGAGTTCCTTTTCCTGCACATAATAGGAATAATTGCCGCTGTAGAATTCCGTTTTCCCGTGCTTGATCTCAATGATCCTTTGAGCCGCCGCATCCAGAAAATACCGGTCATGGCTCACCATCAGCACCGTTCCCCTGTAATGGAGCAGATAATCCTCCAGCCATTCCATGCTTTCCACATCCAGATGATTGGTGGGCTCATCCAGCAGAAGGATATCGGTCTTTTCCATGATCATGCGGGCCAGATTGACGCGCGTCTGTTCTCCCCCGGAAAGGGAATCGAACCGGCGCGACCGCATTTCGGGCGGAATGTTCAGGCCGTTGGCGATCCGCGCGTATTCCGCCTGCCAGTCATAGCCTCCCGCCGCCTCAAAGGAGCGCAGCACTTCATCATATCTCGCCGCGGAAACGGTTTCCATGCGGTCATGAAGCTGCTCCAGTTCTTTTCCTTTTTCAATGGCCACCCGGTATGCGGCTTTCAGCACATCCTCCACCAGTTCACCGGTGGACAGCGTGTTCATCTGCCGCACATATCCGATGCGGGATCCCTTTGCAATGGAAACACTGCCCTTATCCGGCTGCAGTTCTCCGCAGAGGATGCGAAGCAGGGTCGTTTTTCCGGCGCCGTTATCCCCCAGGATGGCAACGCGCTCGCCAGTGTCCACCTGAAAGGATACGTCCTGCAGAACGACCCGGTCCTGCTCAAATGACTTTTCAATTCCGGATACAGTGATCAGTGCCATTTCTTTTCCTGTCTGTCTTTCAAGATGATCTATATACCGGCCGCGATTCACGGCCCGGCTTCCGCAGAATTCCTGCTCATTATATCATGCGCAGGCACCGCGGGCAAGGACGGGATACAAAAAGAGAGAATGAAAGTTTCCGCTCTCATTCTCTCTGAATCATTCACTTTGCTTTTCCGGATCAGTCGCGTCCATCGCGTCCGTCACGGCGGGGAGGACGGTTGCTGCCGGTGTTGGCGCGGGTAAAGGAAGCATTGTCATAGGTGATGTCATTGCGGATCAGATTGATGCGGCCCTGGCTGTCGATCTCGTTGACCTTGACTTCCAGTTCATCGCCGATCTTCACAACATCTTCCACCTTCTCCACGCGCTTGTTATCAAGCTTGGAGATGTGGATCATGCCGTCCTTGCCGTTCACCAGTTCCACGAAGGCGCCGAAGTTCATGATGCGGACCACCTTGCCGGTGAACACATCGCCCACTTCGATATCCTTGGCAATGCCCATGATCATGCTCTTGGCCTTGTCGGCGGCAGCCTGATCAGCGGTGGAGATGAATACGCGTCCGTCATCCTCGATGTCGATCTTGACACCGGTCTCTTCAACGATCTTGTTGATCATCTTGCCGCGGGGGCCGATGACCTCACCGATCTTCTCGGGATTGATCATAAAGGTGATGATCTTGGGAGCGTACTTGCTCAGGTTCTTGCGGGGCTGGGGAATGGTATCCAGCATCAGGCCCAGGATGTGCAGTCTTCCCTTGAGAGCCTGGGAAAGAGCACGGGACAGGATATCGCGGTTGATACCCTTGATCTTGATATCCATCTGGATGGCGGTGATACCGTTCATGGTACCGGCCACCTTGAAGTCCATATCGCCCAGGAAGTCTTCCAGGCCCTGGATATCAGTCAGAACGGCGATCTTGTCGCTCTCGGTATCCTGGATGAGGCCCATGGCCACACCGGCAACGGGAGCATGGATGGGAACACCGGCGTCCATCAGGGACAGGGTGCTGCCGCACACGGAAGCCATGGAGGAGGAGCCGTTGCTGCCCAGGATCTCACTTACCAGACGCAGGGCGTAGGGGAATTCCTCTTCGGTGGGAATGACGGGCACCAGAGCACGCTCGGCCAGAGCGCCGTGACCGATCTCGCGGCGGTTGGGGCTGCGCAGACGTCCGGCTTCACCGGTGGCGTAGGAGGGCATATTGTACTGATGGATGTAGCGCTTGCTTTCCTCATTGGAAAGGCCGTCCAGCTGCTGAGCCTCGCTGACCATGCCCAGAGTGGTGATGGTCATAGCCTGAGTCTCGCCGCGGGTGAAGATGGCGCTGCCGTGAGTGCGGGGCAGGATGCCCACTTCGCACCAGATAGGACGCACTTCGTCCAGCTTGCGGCCGTCGGCACGGATGCCTTCATCCAGAATGCGGCGGCGCATGACTTCTTTATTCAGATAATACAGAGCATCCTGAACCTCGCTGTCGCGGTCGGGGAAGATCTCGGCGAAATGCTCGCCCACTTCCTTGGCGACCTCGGCTTCACGGGCCTGACGTTCCTTGCGGACGGTGGTGGAATATACCCAGCGGCACTTGTCGAGAGCATACTCGCGCACAGCGGCCTTCACGTCATCACCGGTGGTGATGAGGGGGAAGTCGCTCTTGGGCTTGCCGATCTCGGCAGTGATCATTTCCTGCCATTCGACCAGCTGCTTGATGAACTGATGACCGTACAGGATGGCGTCCATCATGGCGTCTTCGCTGACTTCTTTGGCACCGGCTTCCACCATCATGATGGCATCCTTGGTACCGGCGACGGTCACATGCATATCGGAAGCGGCGCTCTGGGCTTCATCGGGGTTGATGATGAACTCACCGTTGACACGGCCGACCACCACAGCGGCGGTAGGTCCGCCCCAGGGGATGTTGGAAATCATCAGGGCGATGGAAGAACCCAGCATAGCGGGGAATTCCGGGGGGGTATCGGGATCAACGGACAGGGTCTGAGCAACCACCTGCACATCATTGCGCATGCCCTTGTTGAACAGGGGACGCAGGGGACGGTCGATCAGACGGCAGGTCAGAGTGGCCTTTTCGGTGGGACGGCCTTCACGCTTGATGAAGCCGCCGGGGATCTTGCCCACAGCATACTGCTTTTCTTCGAAGTCCACGGTCAGGGGGAAGAAATCCACGCCCTCCCGGGGGGTGTCGGAAGCGGTGGCGTTCACCAGCACCACGGTCTCGCCGTAACGGACCAGAGCGCTGCCGCCCGCCTGCTGGGCATACTTGCCGAATTCCAGAGTAAGAGTGCGACCCGCGAATTCCATTGAGTAAGACTTGTAATCCATTTTCTTCTTCTCCTCACACACATAACTGCAACCCTGTTGCAGCCTCTCTCTTTCCGCCGGGCCCCTGCCCGGGGAAGTTCTCCCTCCGGATCATTCCGGAAGGAAACAAAAGGCTATCGGTCGAATCGATTTCCGCCGATAGCCGAATGTTCATTACTTGCGCAGACCCAGCTTCGCGATCAGCTCACGATAGCGCTCGATGTCGGTCTTCTTCAGGTATTCCAGCAGTCCGCGACGCTGACCGACCATCAGCAGCAGACCACGGCGGGAATGGTGATCCTTCTTGTTGAGCTTCAGATGCTCGTTCAGGTGATTGATGCGTTCGGTGAGCAGAGCTACCTGCACTTCGGGGGAACCGGTGTCGCCCTCGTGACGGGCATACTCTTTCATGATGCTGCTCTTGAGTTCCTTATCCATGGATATCCTCCTCTTGGGGGTGGCTGCCCCTGATAAAATCGCCTTCAGGCACAGAAGAACGTTGGAGAAGCGCTGCCCCGTGCCAGAGGTTAAAAAGCCACGCGTGATATTATAGCACGGTCATTTTCGTTTGTAAACATCAAAAATGCACATTTTTCAACCCTTTTTTCAGTTTCTTCCCCGGTTTCCGGGATCCTTTTCTGTCCGCTCCTTCCCGGTACCCCCGGTATTCTCCGGCGCATCCGCCCCTGACGGACCGTTCCGCGGCCTCACCTGGCATGCACCATCCAGCGGATAGATATCTGTATTCTCAGTTAATTGTTACAATTCTTTGTGATATATTACGAAATCTTTTCACATATTACTTGACATGATAACATGTTTGATATAGAATTAGGAAGAGAAATGTCATTTTCCTGTAGTGATCCAAAAGGTCACTCGTTTGGAAGGAGGGTTGGGCATGACTTTTGCCCGTCTGCGTAAAGTAGCTATCCTTTGCATCGTTCTGATGCTGGCCGGATTGATCCCCGTATGTGCCGGTGCCGCCGGTCTCGAAACAAAAACATCCGCCACTCCCGCCGAGATCAAGAATTTCGGCGAACAGGTGACGGTATCGATCGAGATCACCAATAACACCGGAGCGGCGATCGGCCCCGTCACCCTGCTGGATCCCGATGACAAGCCTGTCGCAGCCTTCGGTGAGAACGGTTCCGCCATGCTGGCGGCCGGTGAAAAGATCGCGGTGGAAGATGTGCATGCCGTCACCGAAAAGGAAGCCGGCGCCAAGAACATCGTCTACAAAATGCGCTATTCCGATGTCAATGAGGACGGCGAAGTCGTCAGCATCGTAAAGAAGGTCAATATTCCCGTTTCCTTCAACGGAACTGTAGTCCAGCTGACCGCGGAACGCGAGATCTCCGCCGGCGCCGCCCGCAAGGGTGACACCTTCCTTATCGTATACACCCTTACAAATACCGGCACCGTGGATATCAAGGATATCAAGGTGAGCGAGACCGCCACCAAGAAGGTGGAAACCGTCAGCGGCACCCTGAAGCCCGGCGAGCAGAAGAAAGTCAGTTTCATGGTGAGCATGGGCGGCTCGGATATGATCAGTTCCGCCACCATCACCTTCCGCGCCAATGATGAGGCCCAGACGACCACAGTCGGCGAGCAGGTCATCCGCTTCGGCGAGCCCAACCTGTCCCTGATCGTATCCTGCGATGACAGGGATGTCATCATCGGCGGAACGGCTCAGCTGAAGATCACCTTTGAAAACAAGGGAACCATTTCCTATTCCAATATCACCGTCAAGGATGAGAAGGCCGGCGTTCTTCTGGAAGGCCGGAGCGTTGACGCCGGCGAAACGCAGACCTATACCG
>PITV01000082.1 GCA_017577285.1 Clostridiales bacterium | reverse complement strand
GCCGCTGCGTTTGGGCACCGCCCAGCGGGAAGCCAGATCCTCACTGACACGGCCCGGCTTGTCGAAATGATTCCCATCTTTCATGACCGTACTACCTTCTCTTTCCGTATTTCAGGCAGAATATACCTGCCCAAGTATATTATATATGAAATCGGCCGGGATGAAAAGGACATTTCTGCAAACCCGCGGCGCCGTTTCCCGGCGGACATATTCACGTTGACAAAAGCCGGGGCTACGGATATAATGTAAGCGGTTACAATCCGGGAACGGGATATTCATTCCGCGGCACGGCGGTCCGCCGAAGGACGGGGCGGCCGCGGATCATAAACAAAACGCTTGCGATGAGGTGCGGATATGAAACGGATAAAGGTCTTGGCGCTGATAACGGCTCTGATCCTGCTGGCCGCGGGGCTGTGCGGCTGCGGGAAGGAGGAGGGCCTCGCGGGCACCTGGGTGCTGGATCCGGCGAGCATCGAAAAGGTCAACACCGCCGGCATGGAGGGCGATCCCCTGAAGGCCGCCCAGGGCAGCATCCGGAAGGCCTTCGCGGATGTTTCGCAGACCATTCAGCTGAACAAAGACGGCACCTGCGTCCTGACCTCCACGGCCTACGAGCGCTCCGTCACCGTCAGCGGCACCTGGGAGCTTTCCGGCGATGCGCTCACGCTGCAGCGCCGCGTGAAGGACGGCACGCTGAACATGGCCGATCTTTCCGGCGATGAATGCGTGATGCTGCCCGATGAAAACGGCACCTTCATCCTGACAGACAGCCGCAGCCGCATCACGGGCAATTACCAGATGACCAATACGGACGGAAAGGATCCGACCGCGCCGGTAAGGCTGAAGCCCGGCAAATCGGGCGCCGGCGGCACCTTCACCCAGGGCGGCGAGAGCGGCACCTTCACCCTGCAGGACGGCAACCTCACCCTGTGCTACGGCAGCACGGCTGTCCCCCGCATCCTGCATCTGGACGGGGATGAGAAGGCCGGCCGGGATTTCGCCATGACGCTGGACGGCGCCTTCACCCTCACCTCCTCCGCAGATGAGGCGCAGCGGCAGGGCACCTGGCGCGCCGTGCAGGACGGCTGGGAATTCACCTTCGCCCCGCAGGCGGGCCCCGATCTGACCGTCACCCTCACAGCGGAGGGCACCTACACAGCGGCGAGGCGCGGCGGCGGCAGCCTGAGCGGCGCCTACACCCTGAAAAACGGCACCCTCAAGCTGGAAACGGCCGGCAATGTCGAGGGCGAAGGGCTGCTGAGCGGCAGCCTGTCCGAAACGGAAAACGGCGTGATGAAAGCGGCGCCCGCCCCCTTCCCCGCCATCGAAATGGACGCGGAGGGGACCTTCACCAGCGCCGAGGGCCGCGGCACCTGGACCAGGGACGGCCTCGCGTACACCTTCACCTATGACAGCGTGCCCCTCACCGTCCTCGTGCGGGAGGACGGCACCTATATCGATTCCGCCGGCGCCGCCGGGATCTGGGATCTGGAGGATCACACAGTCACCGTGATGATGCTGGATGTGACGGTCAGCAGCACCCACATCTGCGCGCAGGAGGGCAATACCCTGACCCTCTCCGGGGACGGCAACACCTACATCCAGGTGTACAAACGGAAGTAAAGCCGCGGATCCTTCCCTGATGATGCGGGCAAAAAGCTAATGGCCATTAGCCAATCTTCAGCCGCGCGCCCGCGCGGCTTTTATCACCGCCGGCAGCTGACCGCGGGCCTCTGACACCCGCGGAAAAAGACGGAACAGAAAGGAGGCTGCCCCATGGAGATCATCATTTGGATTCTCTCCGGAGCGGCGGCCCTCGCCCTGCTCCTTTTCGCCGCGGCGGCTCTGTGCGGCCTGACGGACATCCATTTTCACAGAAGGGTGAAGCCGGGAGACGGCAGAAAGCGGCTGGCCTGCGCCGGCGATTCCATCACCAACGGCGCCGTGCTGCCCGGCTGCTTCTTCCGCTGCCACACCGCCCTCCTGCAGAGGATGCTGGGAAAGGGCTGGCACGCCGAGAACTACGGCCTCAACGACCGGGACGCCCAGAGCACCGGCGACAAGCCCTACAGCGCCGAAAGGGAATACAGGAAAAGCCTCGCCTTCCTGCCGGACGCCGTGGTGCTGCTGCTGGGCACCAATGACACCAAGGAGGTCAACTGGCGGGGCGGGGAGCATTTCAAAGCGGAGTATGAAAAGCTGCTGTCAGCCTATACATCCCTGGAAAGCCGGCCCCGGGTCATCCTCTGCACGCCGCCCTGGGCAAGGAGCGCCGCGACCCGCCTCGAACGACTGACCAACGACTGCCGGACGGAATACCTGCCCGTCATCGCGGATATCGTGAGGAACACCGGCAAGGAACAGGGGCTGACCGTGATCGACCTGTATGAGGCGTTCTATGAAAGGCCGGATCTGCTGTGCCATGACGGCCTGCACCCCTCCGCGAAGGGGGCAAAAGAGATCGCCCGGCTGGTGAAGGAAAAACTGGATACATGAAAGAAAGCGCCTCTCCTGCCCGGGAGCGGCGCTTTTCCGTGCCGTCCTCCCCCGCGCCGTTTTCCAAAATACCGCAAAAAAACTTGCATCGGCGGGGACGGTATGATAAATTAAACACGCTGTCCATCCATGGGACGGGCAGCGGCAACTGAACAGGAATTGTCAGACGAAACATGCAGGAAAGCGCGGCCCCCGCATCTGCAAAGGGCTGCCGCCGAAGGAGTAAAACTCTCAGGTGTTCCCGCCGGAACAGGACTGTATGCGGATGACGCTCCGGAGAAGTCCATTTATGGATGCCGAAGGTGCAACGCGAAAGCGAATCTCTCAGGCAAAAGGACGGAGAAAGAATTCCGGCGGATCACCGTGAGGCGATCGCTGTCTTTCTTGTTTTTCCGGAGTCAATCTGATGTCAGATTGGCTCTTTTTCTGTTCTGAAAAAAACATTCCGTTCAAAACAGGAGGAAAAAACGCATGTGGGACAAGATCATTGAATTCATCACCAATATCGACGCCACGCTCAACTCCATCGTGTGGGGCTGGCCGGTCATCATCCTGATCCTGGGCACAGGACTGCTGCTGACCATCCGCACGAAGTTCCTGCAGATCCGCAAGTTCGGCGACAGCTGGAACTCCACCATCATCCCCACCGTGAAGAGCATCGGCAAAAAGGGTGACAAAAAGAGGGGCGTCACCCAGTTTGAAGCCTTCTCCACTGCCATCTCCGGCACCGTGGGCACGGGCAACATCGTGGGCGTCACCGCCGCCATCCTCACCGGCGGCCCCGGCGCCGTGTTCTGGATGTGGATCTCCGCCTTCTTCGGCATGGTGACCAACTATTCCGAAAACGTGCTGGGCCTGTACTACCGCGTGAAGGACAAGAAGAGCGGCTTCGCGGGCGGCGCGTTCTACTACATCGCCAACGGCCTGGGCTGGAAGTGGCTGGGCTATGTGGCCGCCGTGTTCACCATGCTGGCCGCCGTGGGCATGAGCGGCGCCCAGACCAACAAGATCTCCGGCACCCTGGCCGCCACCCTGGCCAATGACAGCATGGCCGTGAAGCTCATCATCGGCATCGCGGTCGCCGCCCTCATCGCCGTCATCATCATCGGCGGCATCAAGCGCATCGGCTCCGTCACCGCCAAGCTGGTGCCCTTCATGTCCATCCTGTTCATGATCCTGGCGTTCATCGCCATCTTCTCCAATGTGAGCAAGATCGGCCCCGCCTTCGCCGCCATCTTCGAAAACGCCTTCAGCTACAAGGCCGCGGCAGGCGGCTTTGCCGGCTACATGTTCGCCACCGTCATCAAAAAGGGAATGGCCCGCGGCGTGTTCTCCAACGAGGCGGGCCTGGGCTCCTCCGTTGTGGCCCACTCCGCTTCCGAGACCCGCGAGCCCGTCAGACAGGGCCTGTGGGGCGTGTTCGAGGTGTTCTTCGACACCTTCATCGTATGCACCCTCTCCGCGCTGATGCTGCTGTGCACCATGGACTGGCAGGGCCTGATCGCCGCCGGCGCCGAAGACACCGCCACCTCCATCCTGGTCTATTCCCAGAATTTCGGCACCTTCGGCACCGTCGCCATCTCGGTCATCCTGCCGCTGTTCGCCTTCACCACCATCCTGGCCTGGTCCTTCTACGGTGAAAAGGCCACCCAGTTCCTTTTCCGCGGCTTCAGCGAAAAGGCCTCCGAGATCGCCGTCATCGTGTTCAAGGTCATCTACGTGCTGCTGATCGTCGCCTCCTCCGTCATCACCAGCTCCCTGGCGTGGAACATTTCCGATACCTTCAACGGCCTGATGTCCGTTCCCAACCTGATCTGCCTGGTGGCCCTCTCCGGCACCGTGGCGAAGATCACGAAGAACTACTATCAGCGCAAGAAGGGCGAAAAAGTAAAGCCCATGCTCAGCGCCTATCCCGATATGAACGATGAGTTCGAGCAGGACCTCAAGGGCGATAACGAGGACATGAAGTGATCATACACAGGCATGCAAAAAGCGCCGTTCCCGGAAGGGAGCGGCGCTTTGCGCAGTGTTGAAACCTCCGCCCGGTGCGGGGTTCGGGAGAACTTAAAGCTATACGGATGACAGAAAAACACCTTTTGCTGTAAAGGAAAAGCGGTCTGCCAGCCGCGCCTGAAGCAGAAGGATAACGGCAGCCGTTCCCGCGGGGCGTGAAAAAACGGGAGCGAGGGTGCGGGAAGGCGCAGGAACGCAGGATGCAGAATCAATGGTACGCGATGGCGCAGGGTGCGAAAGAGCGGCGCCGAGTAAAAGCCGGGACGCGCGGCACAGAAGCGAAAGGGGGCTGCAGTGCAGGGCGCGGAAACACGGGGACGCGGGTACACGATATACGGCATATCACGCTTTCCGTTCCGTCAGTTCCCGTATCCTGTTCTTCATATATACCCGTCCCGGATTGTTGCCGCTGTATTTCAGCAGATGCTCCCAGTCCTTCACATCCAACGCGGCCTCCAGTGCCTTCTTTTCCTTATCCGCTTCCTCAATATCCTCCTCGCACACATCCATGCCGGAGTAAAACTCCAGCGCGATGTATCTGCGGCACGCCTCAGACGGGGCGTCATCATAATAACATCTCCACGTGAAGGAACGGCGGAACTCCCTGACCGCCTTTGCGATCATTTTCTCATCCATGCGCGATCGCCTCCTTTGACCGGTACGCTCTGCAGCCGGTCCTTTTCCCGTCAGTAGAGCTCAACATCAATGATCCCGTAGGTCACGCCGTCCTCCAGCCCGTCAATGATGCTCTGATCCACCGCACGCATCATGCCCGCTTCCCGGCTATAGGCCTTCAGCTGCTCCTTTGTGCACTTGTACGCCCATCCGCCCCAGTCCACCTTGATCATATCCGTGAAATGCCTCCCGGCGGCCGCCCCGTCCAGCCGGTACAGGATCTCCCGGCGGGTATCCAGCACATCGAATACATCCGGATGATCGCAGCTCACGGGGTGCGGCGACCAGTTCTCACGATAGCTGTCAGAGATCGTTCCCAGATAGCATGCCCACATAAGCAGTACCTCCGCGTTCTTTTTTCGTGAGGCCCTCCTCACGGTCTTATTGTAGCAGGCCTGCCCGGCGCCTCACAGCGAGCGCGGTTTGAATATGCAAAAAAAGATTCAAGCCATACTTGAATCTCAAAGCATCCGTACGGTGCCGGATCTGTTCACCTTTGGCGCGGTGACTGCATCAGATACGAAAAACTCCGGCCGGGCGTTCTGTTCTTTCACCCAGCCGGAACTGTATATTTCAGTTTTTCCCTCACACATTCGCGGCCAGGAGCGACAGCAGCGCGTAGACGCCGCCGGTGATCCGGAATAACCAAAAACAAAAGATACAACAAATAAAAGATACAACACCCCCATCAAACGATGGGGGTGTTGTTTGCATTGAACCAGGCGTATCGATCAGTGCAGTTTCCAAACCCGCGTTAAATGTCAGAAAAATCCCATGCCGGTTGATTCGGCTATAAAAAGCCCAATTTCAAACCCCCGTGTCGAGACGGGGGTGTAGTCCAATGGTTGCTGTCGTTCCAGATGAATACTTTGTTTCAGACCCCCGTGTCGAGACGGGGGTGTAGTCCATTGAGTATACAGAAGAAGGTATGATGGCTGGTTTCAGACCCCCGTGTCGAGACGGGGGTGTAGTCCCTCTAATTTGAGAGGTTGGTCACATTATAGCACCATAATAAACAAATTTCAAGGATCCGCACCGTATAATTCGCAAAAATATGTCCAAAAATGACAGGCTTTTTACCCCCCCTCACACATTCGCTGCCAGGAGCGACAGCAGCACGTAGACGCCGCCGGTGATCCAGAGCATGGCGGGCCTGCACAGCATGAGGCGCAGGACGGACGCGCGCTTCGCGGTGTTGAATTTCGCGGCGGAGGTCACCGGACGCGCGATGGAGCGGTTGCCCTCCCAGAAGACCTGGGCGGAGGCCCTGTTCCGGAAAGCGAATTTCATCCTCGCCTCGCCGTTTTCCGGCAGCATGCCGGAGAGGGCAACGCTGTCGAAGCGGGCGGCGTGATGCTGCGGGAGCTCCTTCATGCGGATGAGAGCGGAGAGCAGCAGAAAGATGCCGGACGCCGCCGCGAACCGGATCAGAGCGTTCAGCAGGACGGGAACGGGCCCTTCCGTGATGAGCCTGAGGCCGAAGCCCGCCGCGAGGGTGCCGGCGATATACGCCGCGGCAGCTAGCAGGACCGCCAGCCAGGTGAACTGCCGGGCATGCTTCAGACAGTCCGCGCACAGCGGCATCCGGGTGGAAATGCTGGTGTTGTTCTTTCCATAGGCCCTCACAGGGCGCCGGATATCCGTCTTTTTCAGGCAGCAGGTGCAGATATCCGGCCGGTTGTATCTGGTGCCGGTGATCTCAACGTAATATTCCAGATCCCTGTGGTTTTCCGCCTCATAGGGCGATTCAGGGGGTTCACTCATTTCTGTCATCATCCTTTCGCGTCAGGCTTTCCCGCGCGTCACTGCATCATGGCGGCGATCGATTCCATGGAGAAGATGTATTTCCTCCCGCGGTTTTCCTGGAACACCAGTTCCAGCTCCAGGCCGTCCATATCATACACCGCGCTGTACACGCTGATCCATGTGTTGTTCTCCGCGCCCCTGCCCTTTGCCCAGCTGGCAAGGGCCTTTTCGACATCCGCGCGGCAGCTGCCCGCCAGAGACAGATCGCCGCCTGAAAGATCGGGCGCGCCGAAATCGCCGGAATGGAGGCCCTTCACGGAGGCGTACTCGCTGTACCAGAAGGGCACGGTGTCCAGGCTGTAGGTTTTGCTGTAGAAGATGCTCATGAGCATGTCCATCATGCCCTCGCGGGTGCCGGTGGTATCATAGCCCGCCGCGATGATGTCATAGCGCTCGATGCCCTCGGGCACCTCCTGCACCGTTTCGCGGGTCTTGTCGAAATCGAAGAGATAGAAATTGGTGGAGATCCTCTCATCCTCCAGCACCACCATTTCGTTATCGATGAATTCGATCATCACCGTGCGCTCCCGGTCAGAGATCATCCAGTGGAATTCCTGATCCATATAGGCGGTGTGGGGCATGTAGATGTTCCGTCCCCGCAGCAGCTCAATGGCCTCATCCACGGTGGAGGCGAAATCCAGCACATAGCGGTTCACCATGCTGGCGGAAAGCTCCGGCATGCCGGGATTGCTGCCCGTTGTATAGCCGTGGGCGCCGCTGGGCACCACCAGGATGTTGCAGATCAGGCCCGCGTCGTTGATGCCGTCCAGCGTGGCAAAGGGCAGGGAGCGGTAGGCGCTGTTCCATTCGCCGCTCTCCACCACATCCTTCGTCAGTTCCTTTATGCTGCCCGAGATGCCCAGCACGGCGTGGCGTCCCTGTGCCCCGTCAGCGGGGGTGTAGATGACGAAATAGGCCTGATCATCATAGGTCCAGTCATAATTGCGTCCCCGCAGACCGCCGTTCTGGATAGCGGCGCACCCGCCCGCGGGCATGAACAGCTCGCGCGCCTTGTCGATGCCGGACTGATAATCGTAATCGGGAACGGTCACCAGATACAGATAGTCCTCGATCTTCCTCAGCTTCAGGCTGTCCATATACGCCTGCTGCTCTTCGGGCGTCAGGGGCGCCGTTTCCGCGGCCAGGCACAGGCCGGGGAGCATCAGAGAGATGATCAGCAGGATGCACAGCAGGGTCTTCATGACAGGTTCCTCCTTATACCGGCCGGCACGGAAAAAGCGCCGGCAGTCATTCTGTTTCTTCAGACGCATTATAGCAGAAAGCCGCCGTGCCTTCAAGACCGCCGGGATAAAAAAGCGCCCCGGAGAGCGCCGGCAGCCGGGCCGGTCATCCCGCTCTCCATCCGGAACGCCGTGCCGCGCCCGGCAGGATCCTCCCGCGGGGATGCTTCAGGCCGCGCCCGGCGAAAAGGGACCGCCCGCCCCGCCGCGGGAGAGAAAAGCGCAGATTTTCCTTGCGCCGCGGCGCTTCCCGCGGTATAATGGATGGGGTTTTATAAGCAAACATCGGTCCATTCATCTATACGATCCTTCGGGAGGACATTCTATATGAAAAAACGCCTGCTCACCCTGCTGCTCATCGCCGTGCTGTGCACCGGCCTGGCCGCCCCCGCGGTCTCGCTCGCCGGCACCGTTATCCTTCCCTCCTCCCTGACGGAGATCGGCGCCGAAGCCTTTTACGGCGATCAGAAGCTGACCGCCGTCTACCTGACCGGGAGCATCAGCACAGTAGGCGCCAGTGCCTTCAGAAACTGCACAGGGCTTACCAGTCTCAACATCTCCGCAGGGGTCAGCAGCATCGGCGATTACGCCTTCAAGGGCTGCACCTCTCTGGAAAATGTGATGATCGGCGGAAAGACCATCACCATCGGAAAGGATGCTTTCGACAGCGGCACCGTCATCCATGCCTATTCCGACAGCACAGCCCGCACCTGGGCGGAGAACAACAGCTGCCTCTGGATGCCCTTCCCCGGTCAGGAGATCCTGACCCAGCCTCAGGATGTCACTGCCGACCCGGGAGAGACCGTGCAGTTCACCGTCAGCGCCCAGGGCGTCAGATCCTATCAGTGGCAGTTCTACCGCTCCGATATGGGCTGGGCCAACACCTATCTGCCGGGATATGACACCGCCTCCCTGCAGGTGCAGGCCAATGTGAGCCGCACGGTGATGAAATGGCGCTGCCAGATGACCCTGAATGATGACACTGTGATATACACCAATGCGGCGCAGCTGTCCCTCTCCACCGTGGACCTGAACGATATCCAGGTCACAGGCACCAGCAGCATCCAGTACGATGTACCGCTGTATGATCAGGAATCGTACGGCATCTGCTGGAGCGTTTCCATGCAGATGGTGGAGGATTTCATGCTGGGCATCGAGCACAGCACATCAGACGCCCTGGAGCTGAGCATCGAACGGGCAAAATCTCAGAAAGGCGATGACTGGGACATGGGCTACTGGCCCTATGATGTGAATGATAAAAATTGGCCGGCATCCGATTCCGCTGTGTTCACAGACATCTATAAGGCGAAAATGAAGGGAAATTTCACCAATGCCACTGAGATGACCGCGGAAAACCTGTACCAGATCCTGACCCTGTACGGCCCCGCCTACCTCACCTACGGCCTGTATGAAGATACTACCAGCGACCGCATATCCGGTCACGTCGTGGTGCTGACCGGCATCGATGTGGAAAGCGGCACCGTGTACACCAACAACCCCTGGGAAGTGTACGGAGAGCAGACCTGGGATGAAGCGATGGCCGGCTTTGATACGGGTTACTATTACCTGGATGACTACGGCACCTGGATGCTGGAATACGCGGAAGGCGTGCGGTGGGATCTGTGGTATCCCGATACCGTCCAGTGAGCCCCGCCGGAAATCAGCCGTCTGCCGGACATGAACCAGGGACCGGAAACACTTCAAAAACGGTGGAATAACAAGAAACAGAATGCATAAAGTAACATAACATACAC
>PITV01000081.1 GCA_017577285.1 Clostridiales bacterium | reverse complement strand
GGGCGATGCTGTGCTCGGCAGCGGCAACAACAACGGCCTGATGGCTGCCATCGTTTGCTTTGCCCTGTGCGGCGGCTGCCTTGGATTCTTCTGCTACAATCATCATCCCGCCAGGATATTCATGGGTGATACCGGCAGCATGTTCATCGGCGGCGCCATGGTGGGCGTGGCTATGATCACCAAGTGCGAGTTCCTGCTGATCCCCATCTGCTTTACCAGCATCATGAGCTCCGTTTCTGTGATGATGCAGACCACCTATTTCAAGATCACCAAAAAGAAATACGGCCAGGGGAAACGCATTTTCAAGATGGCCCCCATTCATCACCATTTTGAACTGAGCGGCATGACAGAAAACCAGATCGTGCTGATGTATGAGATCGTGACATTTATACTGAGCGCGGCTGCCGTGCTGAGCATGACAGGATTCTACAAGTAAATCACCTGCCGGTACGGGATACGTGCCGGCAAGCTTTTTTACATTCATTTCATGTATGAGGTAAGCAAAATGAACGAGTTTGAAGGAAAGAAAATACTGATCCTCGGTATGGCCCGCAGCGGTATTGCCGCGGCGGAGCTTTTGCATAAGAACGGCGCGGCCGTTTCCATCAGCGATATGAAGGAAAAGGACGCTTTCGAAGGCGCGCTGGACGGGATCCTTCCGCTGGTGGAGCACGCGTATCTGGGAAGCGATGTGACGGAAGATATGCTGAAGGGCAAGGATCTTCTTGTCATCTCTCCGGGTGTTCCCATTGACGTGAAACCCGTTCTGCTGGCGCAGAGCATGAACATTCCTGTGACAGGAGAAATGGAAATGGCCTCCCGTCTCATCAAGGGAGAGCTGGTGGCTGTGACCGGAACGAACGGAAAGACTACAACGGTCACTCTGCTGGGAGAGATATTCGAGGCTGCCGGCAGAAATGCGTATGTGTGCGGGAATATCGGCTATCCCGTATCCGCAGCTGCTATGGATGCCCGGGAGGGCGATGTGATCGTTGCGGAGGTATCCTCCTTCCAGCTGGAAACAGTCTCCACCTTCCATCCGCTTTCGGCAGCAGTGCTGAATATCACGGAAGACCATCTGAACAGACATAAAACGATGCAGCGCTACATCGATCTGAAGGAGCATATCTTTGTCAATCAGACCGCGGAGGATACCGCTGTTCTGAACATGGATGATCCTGTCACGCGGGCTTTTGCCGCGGACATGAAAGGGAAAGTGGCCTTCTTCTCCAGAAAAGAGGAACCGGCGGAGGGCGCGTTCGTCCGTGACGGTCAGATCATCTGGCGTGCGAACGGGGAGGAAAAGACAGTGTGCGCCGCGGATGAGGTGTATATCCCCGGGCCGCACAACCTTGAAAACGCCCTTGCGGCTGTGGCCGTCGCCGCGTCCAGAGGCGTTCCTGCCGCTGTGATCCGCCATGTGCTGAAGACCTTTAAGGGAGTGGAGCACCGTATCGAATTCACCAGGGAATTGGACGGGATCCGCTATATCAATGACAGCAAGGGAACCAATACAGACTCAACCATCAAGGCGGTGGAAGCCATGACACGGCCGACTGCCCTAATCCTGGGCGGCTATGACAAGCATGTGTCCTTTGTGCCGCTGGCGAAGTGCATCATGGAGCATGAACTGATCAGGCATTGTGTGCTGATCGGGGATACCGCGGATCAGATCGAGCGCGAACTGAGAGCGGAAGGATATACCGCTATCACGAGGACCGGAACGATGGAGGACGCGATCCTCAAATGCCGCGATTCCGCCGGAGACGGCTGGAATGTGCTGCTTTCACCCGCGTGCGCTTCTTTTGACATGTTCAAGGATTATGAAGAGCGGGGCAGAGTATTCAAACAGATCGTAAACGCTCTGTAAGCGGAGGTGCAGATGGACGGGAATCCGAACGGCGGCGCGCAGCCGGCACAGGGCAGACCAAAGAAAAAGATCAGTCCGCTCAGTTTCATCATGCCTGTGGCGGCTCTTCTTGTTGTGGGTCTTGTGCTGAATCTGATCGTTTTCCGGGTCAGCAATATCTACATCCAGCTGGACTTCGGCGTCAGCAGCAATCCGTCGGGGGAGATCCCTCTGTCACAGGATGAATTAAAATCGGCTCTCGGGATCAGAAGAGCGCCGAATTATTTCGCGCTGAGCCTGGAATCAATCGAGGAATCGGTCGATGAATACAACAGCGCGCTGGGCACACAGGCAAACGAGGACCGCAAGACCGGCAGGAGCGGTCAGTATTCCTTCCTGAAGGTCGTGTCTTTTGAAAAACGGTTTCCCTCCACTGCTGTGATCAGCGTGATACAGAGAACCAAGATCGCCCGTCTCGAATCATACGGCATGGGCTGTGTGATCGATGAGGACGGCATGATGCTTGAAAAACTGTCAGAGGTCGGCCCGGATATCCATCCCGAACTGATCCTTGTGACAGGCATCAGCCTGAAAGAGATTCCCAGAAAGTGCGGAACGGTCGTCGTTCCGGCGAACCAGAAACAGCTTGAGACTTATAAATGTCTGATCCATCAGATGCTGGATATGAGCATCCTGTATGTGCCTGTCAGAAACAGCGAAAGCGTGATGCTCGCTTATTCCGAACTGAATATTGCCGATCCGCAGAGCGCGATCCTGACCACCTGGGACGGATACAAGGTGATCATCGGCTTATCGGATGAGGATGATATATGGACGATCCGGGCGAAACTGCGCACGATGGTCTATATACTGGACGAGGTGCGCGGCGACAGTTCGATCCACAGCAGGGGCACTCTGACCGTTACGAACGTGGGAGAGGCTTATTTCAGCCCGGATTGACCGCTTTTGATTGTAAAATGCATATAAATTGCTAAAAATATGAAAATTTCTCTTGCATAATTATCACAAAAAGATTACAATAAAGTGACCGAATAATTGCTATCATTCGGATAGTTCGTATTGGACAAATCACATGATAATTCTGGAGTGAGAGAAATGAAGAATACGGTAAGCGCATTGGATTTTGGCACATGCAAAATCGTGGCACTGACGGCTGAAACAGGCGTAAATCAACGCTGCGACATTACCGGCGCAGGTACCGCATCCTATGACGGATTTATGGATGGGCAGTGGAATGCACCGGATGAACTGAACAGTGCGATCGAATCTGCCATCAAGGAATGTGAACTCCAATCCCACACCCGCATCCGGGAGATCAATATCGGTGTGCCCGGCGATTTTTCGCAGATCCGCACGGTGGAAGCGAAAGTGGAGCTTCAGGGGCCCGATCCCCATGTGACCGCCAAGGATATCGATGCCCTGTTTTCCAGAGCTACTGAGGCGCTTGGAGATGTCAGGGGAGATATCATTCACCGCAGCCCCGCCTGGTTTATCGTGGATGACGGCAAGAAGACTCAGGAACCTATGGGCCTGCGGGGATATGAACTGCGCGGCATGGTCTCTTTCGTGATTGCCGATCCGTTCTTCCTTAACGATGTGTCCGGACGTCTTCACGATATGAACATCGCTGTGACCGGCTGCTTCTCCACATGCACTGGACAGGCGATCATGTTTGTGCCCGAGGATGAGCGCGACCGCACCGCCGTTGTCATCGATGTCGGTTATCTGAATACCGAAGTTATGACAGTTGAGGGCGAGGCGCTGACCAGCCTGAAGGTGATCCCCATGGGCGGCGGAAACATTGCCGCTGATGTGGCGTACGGACTGGACATTCCGCTGACCGCTGCCGAGCAGATCAAGCGTCAGTATGTGTACGGCCTTTCTTCTGCTGAAGGAAACTATGATATCACCGATTCCGACGGAAACAATCAGTCCTACGAGAAAGCCAAAGTAAAAGAAGTGCTGGAACCCCGCGTGGAAGAACTGTGCAAAGCCATTGCCGATGCCATCAAGAGCAGCGGCGTGAAGCTGAGCAACTGGTCTCCCGTATATCTGACCGGAGGCGGTCTGGTCATCAACCGCGGCGGCAGGGACTATCTGGCCAAGGTGCTGGATAAGCCTGTCAGGGAGTTCCCCCGCAGGGCCGTCAAGCTCTCCAGCCCCGCGTACTCCACTTCTCTGGGCCTGCTGAATCTGGTCATCGATACCGTGTGCAAGGTGAAGAACACCAGCGGTATCAGCGGATTCTTCCGCAACCTGTTCGGCGCCTGATACGATCTAAAACAGTTCCTGTCTATTCCAGATGATTCAAGAAGGGGGATATCCTATGCCTTTCGAAATTCAAGTAGATCAGCCGTCCTTTGCCTCCATTAAGGTCGTCGGTTGCGGCGGCGGCGGAACCAACGCCGTGAACCGCATGGTGGAAGCCGGCCTGAAGGGTGTCGAGTTCATCGCTGTCAATACAGACCGCCAGGCACTGGCGCTCTGCAAAGCCAATACCAAGATCCAGATCGGCGAAAAGATCACCAAAGGTCTGGGTGCCGGCGCTGTGCCCGATGTGGGCCGCCGTGCCGCAGAGGAAAGCCGCGAGGAGATCGCGGAAGCCATCAAGGGCGCCGATCTGGTGTTCGTTACCGCCGGTATGGGCGGCGGCACCGGTACCGGAGCTGCTCCTATCGTGGCTGAGATCGCGAAAGAGAACAACTGCCTGACCATCGCTGTCGTTACCAAGCCTTTCATGTTTGAAGGCAAGCAGCGCATGAAGAATGCCGATATCGGCATCAATGAACTGAAACAGAATGTGGATACCCTGGTGGTGATCCCCAATGACCGTCTTCTGCAGGTCGTGAGCAAGGGCACCAGCATGCTGGAAGCTTTCCGCATCGCGGATGATGTGCTTCGTCAGGGTATTCAGGGCATCTCTGATCTGATCGCTCTGCCCGCTCTGATCAACCTGGACTTCGCCGATGTGAAGACCATCATGGAAAGCGGCGGAATGGCTCATATGGGTATCGGCGTCGGTTCCGGTGAGACCCGCATGCTGGATGCTGCCAAGGCAGCCGTTGCGAGCCCCCTGCTGGAGACCAAGATCGACGGCGCCCGCGCTGTGCTGATCAATATCACCGGCAGCAGCGATATGTCCATTGTGGATATCAATGAAGCCGCCAACCTGATCATGGAAAGCGCTGACAGCGAGGCTAATATCATCTTCGGCGCCGGTATCGATGAGACCCTGGGCGATGAGATCCGCATTACCGTCATCGCCACCGGCTTTGAGAAGACTCCTTTCCCGCCAAAGCCCGAGGCTCCCAAGAAGACCAGTTACAATCCCTATGAAGTGCGTGTGCAGAGCGAACCCGCTCAGCAGCCTGAGTATGAAGCTCCCGCGCCCGCTGCTTTCGAGAATGACGGCATGTACTTCCCCGGCGGAGCGCGTCCCACCGTTCAGAAAGCGCCCATGACTTATGCGCCTGCCGCCCCGAAACCTGTATACGCTCAGCAGCCTTATGTGCCGCAGCAGCCAGGATACAATGCCCCTGCACAGCAGCCGTCTGCTTTCAGACAGCCCGCGGTCCCTGGTGCTCAGCCTGTCCAGCCGGCTTATCAGCCCGCTCAGCCCGTTTACCAGCCAGCTCAGCCCGCCCAGCAGGCTTTCCAGCCGGCACGGCCTTCTGTAAATGAACGTGACAATCTGGGCGTTCCTGCTTTCCTGCGCAACAAGAAAAAGCCGTGATCTGATTTAGTATTTCTGCCCTTTCCGGAAACGGAAAGGGCTTTTCTGTTGCCTGAACAGAACGGTTTTATATTTTGTGTATGCTCAAGTATGTAATTGTGTGTATGCTATTGGAAGAAGACGCGTTCCTTTGAGATAACGCTTCTTTTTGATAAAGAAAAAGCACGCCAATGGCGTGCCTGTGAGTAATCTGATCAGGAGTACGGGGAATGTCCCGGCTGTGATGACGCGTTTGTTGTTTCCAGTTCATGTTTCAGAACTTCAGCATAGCGGAGAACAGCACCGGAGATCTTTTCGGCCTGATCGAGCATATATTCATCATGTTTATATTTCAGCGGAGCTTTCCGTACCGTCAGCGCGGTTTCCAGTGCAGCCCGTTCCGGACACAGATCATTTTCAAGCGCCCATTCCGCGGCACCGGTCTTGGATATCACCTTGCCGGTGCGCAGCGTATAGATGCAGCGGGAGATATCAAGCATCCAGCCGAAGGAGTAGAAGCTGCGCCCCGTGCAGGAAGCGTATCGGGTGATGGTTTCATAATGCTTATTCACATCTGAATACAGATCGACGTAACAGGGCAGTTTCAGTTGTTTCCGTATGTCTTTTCCGTACAGGAGTGCGCCGTCTGTGATCAGCTCCGTCATACAGAAACTGTCAAACGCGTATGTATCAGTGATCCTTTCTCCGCTCGTTCCCCAGTATACCACACGGTCAGGCTTTCCGGTAAGGAACGCGTCCAGCGTCAGCATTCCGCCTTCGAAGGAACGGTAATAGGGATCATCCGGTTCATCTTTCAGCAGGGTCTGCCTGAGGGTGACCAAGTGTACAGCCTGCTGTTTGGTGATCTGCTCCTGCGTCAGTACAAGGATATCGATATCACTCCATCCGGGGCGGAAGTCATTCAGAACAGAGGAACCGTAAAGATAAATGACGGGCCTGTTATCCGCAAGGATACTGCTGATCTCCCGGACCATCCGGTTGATCGCCAGCTGCCGGTTCTTTCTTTCAGAACCTTCTGGATGCAGGATGAACAGCTGATTCGGATAATTGAATTCTTCGATCAGTTCATCCTCTATAAAACCGTACTTTTTGTAAAGTGTCCTCGGCGCCGGTCCCTTTTCATCATCCGCTGTGAAGGTGGAAACGGCGATCTCTCTTGTCCTGTCAAGATTGCTCAGGGCCTCATCCATCAGAAGAGTTGCCACACCGCGGCGGCGGAAACCGGGGGAGACGGCCAGAAAACAGATCATGTTATGTCCTCTGGAGAAAAGGATGACTCCCGCGATCTTTCCCTCATTTTTTACACATACGGCCTGTTTTTTGCCCATGAAACGGAGAACAGTGGCCCTGTGCTCATCCAGAGCTTCCTGTGTTTCCAGCCCCGGAAAATTCCATCTGACCTGTGTTACAAGTTCCATCCACGGATCGATATCCCGTGGATCTCCATATTCTGCTATCATGTTTTGCTCGCTTTTCTGAACATTTTTAGTATCAGGGAAAACCGGTTTCAACAGCCCTGCGGCCTCCTGTATAAAATCTGTCACTGCGCCTTTGATTACTCCCGGTTCGTGAACTTTTCCATCACATAACCTTCGATCCCGTCAGCACTCACATGCAGCCAGCCATCAGCAGCAGTGCCCAGTACCATGAGCCGCTGCCCGTAATACAGAACGCGGATAATGGGGGAGCCTGTGGAGGGGGATAGCCGCATATTGAGGGATGAATCCTCCGCGATACCGTTCACGATCACGGAATACTGACCGGGTTTCGGCGTGGAGGAGAGAGGAACAAGGGTGGGACGCGGGGTGGGTGTGGCCGCGGGACCGGGAGTGATGAGGAACGCTGCCGCGACCGGTTCTGACTCATAAGTATCAAAGGTCATGGACGTCAGTTCCATTCCCGGATAATAGAAGGCGAGGATCTCTTTGTGATCCTTATGATAAGTGAGCGCCATCCATTGCGCGCCGCGCTGGCTCATACCGACCCCGTGACCATACCGGCGGGCCTCGATGATAAAGGTTTCGCCTTCCTTGCGGACAGTATACAACTCGTTTTTGTAGGACGTGTTGATATCCATGTTGAGCCGGGGCTCGACCCAGTCAAAGACGGGGATATCTACAGTGACAGGTGCCGGAAGGGGTTTCAGAGGCCCGGCAGTTGATGAAACGGCCGGTGTCTCCGTGGGAGCGGGGGTGGAGAACAGGGCGAAATCCTCCTCTTCATCTCCTGCGTTCAGGAGCCTTCCGCTGACGGAGAGGGTAAACCTGAGGACGGTGTATACCCTTGAGTTATCCTCCGGATACATGGACACAGCCGGCTCGATGCTCAGGACGCGGTCCGGACGGATATCTTCCGGAAGACCGCTGATGCCCAGCTCTTCAGCCTGAGCGGTCACACCGTCCAAAAGGAGTGCGGACAGCGCCTGGGGGAAGGCGGTACCGGCAATTTCCGCCGGAAGGGCGTAACTGACGACGGTGGAACCGGGATTTTCAAGATCATACGGATCATCGGTGATGATCAGATAGGGCCAGCTGGCGCTGTTTCCGCCCCATACATGAACGGGGATATCGGTCTGTCCGCCGTTTGACGCGGAATACCAGCAATCCGCCAAAGCACCGTTATATGTGCCGCATATGCCGGCTGTGGCCGATACGGCCTTCTGTGCGTTGATATTTTCGGCTTTTACGCCGTAATACACCTGATCATTGGTATTGTCATATACATCGAATTCCGGCTTGTTCTCCGCCATTTTTTTCACTGTATATGTGCGGGCGGCTATAGCCTGGGCTTTTAATGCCTCAAGAGGATAACTGTCGCTCATCTCGTAAGGAACGACACCGAGAAGGTATTCCTCCAGAGGGACATAAAGAACGGCCCGCAGGCATCCGCCGGAAACGGTCATTTTCAAAGAACCTGTATAGAGAGGATAGCTGCCGGAGAAGCGCAGCCCGTTTTCACCGCTCGCTACCGGATGCCGCTGCAGCATCATTTCCTTTCCGCAGCACCACGCCATTCCCTCATAATAGACGTAGATGTCGCCGGTGGAACAGCTGACGATGATATCGCATCCGCGCTGAAACACGACCCCGTTCAGGGAATAACTGCCGTCCAGTGAGATCTCCGCCCGGTCGGTCAGGTTCAGCTTGGTAAGCAGGACGCGTACGATCCCGCTTTGCGGTTTCTTTTCCGCTTCTGACACTGGCAGGGTGCAGAACGCGAGAGCAAATATCATCAGTAAGGCGATGAGCCGTCTTATCATGGTGTGATCCTCCGTAGAATTTCAAACAAGGATATTATAACCTAAAGGCCCTTTTCCGTACAGAGAGCAAATGTAAAAAGGGGTCATGAATGACAAAGCAGCTGTTCCGCGGCCCTTTTCAGACGATCCTCCGGATGATTGAAATGGCCTCCGGGATTAAGCTCAAAATCACAGGGAATCCCTTTCTCCTGCAGGATGTTCCGGGTAAACAGTGTATTCTGCTCCACACACTGCATCCTTCTGTTTCCTGCGTTCTTTTCCCTGACCCCGACCGAAAGATAGGCATAACGCAGAAGCGGTGACCGGGAGGCGATGTAATCTGTCCATCCGTCATACCAGAGACTGCCCGATACGGACGCGGCTTTCCCGAACAGACAGGTTTCACAAGCGCACCACAGGCTGAAAAGACCGGCCAGAGAATACCCCAGAATGCTTCTGTCCCGGGGCTGAACAGATATGCCGCTTTCTGCCGTTGCTATGGTTTCCCTGACCCTGTTCAGAAAAGTACAGGCTTCACCGGTGAAATCTTCTCCCTGTCTTAATCCGGGAGACGGCCAGGGGGACAGCTGGCGGTTCCAGTTTTCCACAGGGATGCAGACGAGCCGGAATTCCTCCGGAGAGGATATACTTTTCAGAAGAGAAACGGCAGGTGTGTTATCCTCTTCACCGATCAGATAAATATACTGCATGATGATCTCCTTACAGCGGGATGCTTTAAGCGGCTGATGAAATGAATACTTTATACTGTGAACAGCGGACTGTGCCGGGTCTGCTGTAAAAAGCAAGGGATGCTGCAGAAACTGCAACATCCCTTTGCTGTAGGAAGTGGATTACTCCTCTTCTTCCTCGTCGCGCTGAGCGCTTTCGATGACCTTCTTGGCGGATTCAGCGGGCATTTCTTCGTAGCGTTCGAACTGCATGGTGAAATATCCGCGGGCCTGAGTCATAGAACGCAGGTCGGTAGCATACTTCATCATTTCGCCCATGGGAGCTTCGGCGGTGACGCGCTGCATCTTGCCGATCTTGTCCATACCCATGATGCGGCCGCGGCGCTTGTTCATATCACCCATGATGTCGCCCATGTACTCATCGGGCACGAACACTTCAACGTGCATGATGGGCTCAAGAAGCATGGGGCTGGCGGTGGTCAGCTGCTTGAAAGCAAGGCGGGCAGCAGTCTTGAAAGCCATTTCGGAAGAGTCAACGGGGTGATAGCCGCCATCGTACAGCTCGGCAGTCAAGCTTACC
>PITV01000080.1 GCA_017577285.1 Clostridiales bacterium | reverse complement strand
CATGATGGGCTACGTTGGCGCTTTCACCTACGCTGAAGTTATCTCCGGTTACACCTCCTTCTATCTGGGCGCCAAGTCCGTTTGCCCCGATGTCATCATGAAGGTCCAGTTCACCGGTTCCTGGTACGATGAGAAGGAAGAAAAGGCTGCCGCTGAAGCTCTGATCGCTGCCGGCGCCGACCTCATCTCCCAGCACGCTGACTCCATGGGTGCTCCCACCGCCTGCGAGAACGCCGGTATCCCCGATGTTTCCTACAACGGCTCCACCCTGGCTTCCTGCCCCAACACCTTCATCGTTTCCAGCCGCATCAACTGGGCTCCCTACTTTGAATATATCTGCGGCTGCGTCGCCAACGGCGAAGCTATCGATACCGACTGGACCGGCACCATTGCCACCGGCTCTGTCGTTCTGACCGACGTCAACACCGCTGTTGCCGCTGAGGGCACTGTGGAAGCCATCGAGGCTGCCAAGGCCGCTTTCATCGCCGGCGAACTGAAGGTGTTCGACACCGCTACCGAAGGCTTCATCACCAAGGACAGCGCCGCTCTGGCTTCCTATGTGGCTGATGTTGATACCGATCCCGCCTACACCCCCGATACCGAAGTCGTGTCTGACGGCTACTTCCATGAGAGCGAGTTCCGTTCTGCTCCCTACTTCGATGTACAGATCGACGGTATCGAGCTGCTGAACATGGCGTTCTGATCACCAGCCGTGAGAAAAGCGTTCTCACATGAGTGAATAACACAAGACTGCCGCCGTGCATACGGCGGCAGCCTTGTGCCGTTTACGGGCTGCCCGGAAATATGATCGAACGGAGAATATTATGGAAACAGAAAGAATTCCCTCTCTGGAAATGCGCGGCATCACCAAACGCTTTGGCGAAGTCGTAGCCAACCGCAATGTGAACCTGAAGGTGTACCCGGGAGAGGTGCTGGCCATCCTGGGCGAGAACGGATGCGGAAAGACCACCCTGATGAACATGGCATCCGGCATCTATTTCCCTGATGAAGGGCAGGTATTTGTAAACGGCAGGGAAGCGGTGATCCGCTCTCCCAAAGACGCCTATGATCTGAAGATCGGCATGATCCATCAGCATTTCAAACTGGTGGATCTGTTCACCGCAGCGGAGAACATTGATCTGGGCATCAGAGGCAGCAACCTGAAGGACGTGAACGCCCGCGTCCGCGAGATCGCGGACAAGTACGGGTTTGTCATCGATCCTGAGAAGAAAATATATGAAATGAGCGTCAGCGAGAAGCAGACCGTTGAAATCATCAAGGTGCTGTACCGCGGCGCCGATATCCTGATCCTGGATGAGCCCACCGCCGTGCTGACCCTGCAGGAGATCCGCAAACTGTTTTCAGTGCTTCGCAGCATGGTGCAGGACGGAAAATCTGTCATCATCATCACTCACAAGCTCAACGAGGTGCTGGAAGTTTCCGACCGGGTGGCCATCATGCGCAAGGGCGAGCATATCGCGACGGTCGACACCTGCGATACCAATGAATCGCAGCTGACCGAAATGATGGTGGGCAAGAAGGTGGCGCTGAACATCGAACGCAGCGAGCCGCTGGATCCCTCCCCCCGGCTGGAGGTCAGGCATCTGAACGCCCGGGACAAGGAAGGGCTGCCCGTTCTGAAGGATGTATCCTTCACTGTCAACGGCGGCGAGATCCTGGGCATCGCCGGCATCGCCGGCAGCGGTCAGAAGGAACTGCTGGAAGCGATCGCCGGTCTGCAGCCTTTGGATTCCGGCGAAATCATTTTCCATAACCCCAAGAAGGACAAGCCCGTCACCTATTTCCATAAATCCCAGCGCCGGGTGCGTGAACTGGCGAAGCAGGGCGCTTTCCACTATACCGACGGCAGGCCTGTGGATGTGAAGACCATGACCCGCAGGCAGGTAACGGCGGGAGAAGTGCTGTTCAACGAAGACGAGATCATGAATCTGAGGGATAAAACGCCTCTGCAGATCCGTCAGCTGGGCGTGCGTCTCTCCTTCGTGCCGGAGGACCGTCTGGGCATGGGCCTGGTGGGCAATATGGGCATCACCGATAATATGATGCTGCGTTCCTACCGCAAGGGACACGCCGGCATGCTGAACCGAAAGAAGCCTGCCGAACTGGCGAAGCAGATCATTCAGGAGCTGGAAGTGGTCACCCCCGGCATATCCACCCCCGTACGCAGGCTTTCCGGCGGCAATGTGCAGAAGGTGCTGGTGGGCCGTGAGATCTCCAGCGCCCCCAAGGTCCTGATGGCGGCTTACCCCGTCCGCGGACTGGATATCAATTCCTCTTATACCATCTACAATCTGCTGAACCGCCAGAAGAAGAGCGGCACTGCCGTGATCTATGTGGGAGAGGATCTGGATGTGCTGATGGAACTGTGCGACCGCATCCTTGTGATGAACAGCGGAGCCGTTACCGGCATCGCGGACGGACGCACCGTGGAAAAGGAAGAACTGGGTTATCTGATGACCAAGACCCATCATGCCGGCGGAGAGGAGGCGGAGCAGGAATGATCCATCTGGCGAAACGTGAAAAAATGAATCCCCTCGCTGCCTGGGGCATCCGTCTGGCTGCCTTTGTGCTGGGCCTCATCGTATGCGGTCTGCTGGCGTTCCTGATGGTGGAAAAGCTGCAGAAGGAACCCGGAAAGATCCTTGATTTCTATAAGTGCTTCATTGACGGAATTTCCTCCCAGAACGCCAAATCGTTTTTTGAAAACCGCAAGCTGTGGGTGTTCATGAAGAACACCGCTGTGCTGCTGTGCATCGCTCTGGCCCTGACTCCCGCTTTCCGGATGCGCTTCTGGAACATCGGCGGAGAGGGACAGACCCTGGTGGGCGTGCTGGCCGCCATCGCCGTCAGCCTGTATCTGGGCGGACGCAAGGGAGAAGAATCCCTGCTGCCGGAATGGGCGCTTGTCATCCTGATGTTCTTTGCCGCGGTCATCGCGGGCGCGGTGTGGGGCGTCATTCCCGCTCTGTTCAAGGCGAAATGGAACACCAATGAAACGCTGTTCACCCTGATGATGAACTATATCGCCACTTTTCTGGTCAGCTATTTCCTGATCATCTGGGTGCCCAGCGGAAGCAGTGCTCTGGGCAAACTGCCCTACGGCTCCCTGCCGAACATCATGATCTATCCCGAGAAAGCCTCGGCTCCCTCCAACAAATACCTGCTGATCATCCTCATTTCACTGGTGCTGGCCGTTGGACTGTACATTTATATGAAATATTCCAAGCACGGCTATGAGATCAGTGTAGTGGGCGAGAGCGAGCGCACCGCCCGCTATGTGGGCATCAAAGTGAAGACTGTCACCATCCGCACCATGATCCTTTCAGGCGCCCTGTGCGGCCTGACAGGTTTCCTGATCGCCGCCGGGTTGGACAACTCCGTTACCACGGAATCTGTCGGCGGGCAGGGCTTCACCGCCATCATGGTCAGCTGGCTGGCCAATTTCAATCCGCTCCTCATGATCCTGACATCCGGCATCATCATCTTCCTCAACCAGGGCGCCGATCAGATATCCACCACGCTTTCAGTTTCCGGCGCCTTCCCCAATGTGGTGATCGGCGTGATGCTGTTCTTCATTATCGGCTGCGAATTCTTTATCAATTATAAGATCTGCCGCAGCAGGGATGAGAGAAAGGAGGCCGTGAGATGAATCAGAGCCTGTTTGTGATCATCCTCAATTTCCTTGTGGACTCCCTTACTTTCGGCGCGGTGTTCATGTACGGCTCCACCGGTGAGATCATCACCGAAAAGGGCGGACACCTGAACCTGGGCATCCCCGGCATCATGTGCATGGGCGGCGCCGGCGGCTGTATCGCTCTGGCTGTACTGGCTCCCGTTGTTCCTCCTGCCGTGCTGGTGATCGCCGGCATCCTGACCGCTTTCCTCATGGCATCCGTGATGGGTGTCATCTATTCCTTCCTTACGGTCACCCTTCGCGCCAATCAGAACGTGACGGGCCTGGCGCTGACCACCTTCGGCGTGGGTCTGATGAAGGTGCTGATGAGCAATAAGAACCTGATGAAGGCGGAGGTCTATCTGGTAAAGCCCAAGGATTACTTCCGCTGGCCCTTCTCCCTGCTTCAGCGTCCCTTGCAGGATGCCGGTCTCAGCGCCGTGCAGGGCCTGGGCATCATGTTCTTCATGGCGGTGGCCATTGCCATCGTCGCCAGCATCGTGCTGTACCGCACCAAGATCGGTCTCAATCTGCGGGCTGTGGGTGAGAACCCCGCCACCGCCGATGCCGCCGGCATCAACGTGACCCGGTACAGGTATCTGTCTACCATCATCGGCAGCGGCATCGCCGGTTTGGGCGGATTTTACTACATCATCGACTACATGGTGTCGCAGGAAGCCTATCTGAGCATCGAGGCTCTGGGCTGGCTGAGCATCGCACTGGTCATCTTTGTGCTGTGGCGCCCTCATATGACCATTCCCGGCAGTTTCCTGTTCGGCGTGCTGTTCTCCTGCTCGCCCTTCCTGGCGGCTCTCGGAATGAACATCACCATGGCGGCAAAGCCCGTCTTCAAGATGCTGCCCTATGTGGTCACCGTGCTGGTGCTGATCATTTCCTCCGTGCGAAACAAGCGCGAAAATCAGCCCCCTGCTTCTCTGGGCCTCAACTATTTCAGAGAAGAAAGATAAATCATAAAACCTCCGGAGACATTCTGCGCTCCGGAGGTTTTCTCTTTTCGGACGCCTGCCCGGCTACGGTTTACGAAATGCCGGATGGATGATATACTTGATCCTGCGATCCCGGAAGAGAGGAGCCGTGACATGACGGAAAAGAACCGGAACAATTGATATCTGTTTTGCTTGAAATGCCGGGATCCGGGAAAGGGATTCCGATGACGATCCCTGTCTACCGCGGGTGATTTCCCTGACATATGAGGTGAAGTAATGAACAAGGTCATCTTCTGGGACAGCGACGGAACACTGCTGTACAATAATGAATCATTCAAATGCTCGCTGATGAGAGCGTGCGAAACATATGGATATTTCTTCAGCGAAGACGAGATACGGCAGCTGATGCGCCGCGTCTGTTCCTGGTATGTGCCGGAAAAGGATCATTCCGGAAAGACGGGAGAGCAGTGGTGGCAGGACCTGCTTTCGGATATCCGTGATTTCTGCGTTTCAAAAGGGATCGGCGAAATGGATATCGCCGGAATCATTTCATTGTTCCGCAGGGGCGTTGTTGAATATGAATACAAAGCATATGATGACGCGGCGGATGTGCTGAAGTGGTTTGCCGGTCAAGGATTCAGCAACTATATCATATCCAACAATTTTCCCGAACTGGACCGGGTGTTTGAGCGGTTGGGATTGGGAAAATACATCAGCGGATATATCACATCGGCAGAAGCAGGGTATGAGAAACCCGATATACGCATTTATCAGTACGCGGTCCGCATGGCGGGTGATCCCGAAGTCTGTTACATGGTGGGGGATAATCCCCGTACCGATTATGCCGGCGGGAAAACGGCGGGCATGATACCGGTGCTGGTACATGGCGACGCGCCGGAGTGTGAGGAACGGTGCTCCTCTCTTTCTGAACTGAAGGAAATGATCAAATGATGGGGATCGGGCATCGCTGATCAAAGATCCTTTATATCACAAAAGCGGCTCATACGGGCCGCTTTTGTGATACCGGAAACCTTGCTGTCTTATCGTATCAGACGCTTTCTTTCCTGTACCGGTTCGGTGTGGTGCCCATGATCTGCCTGAATACCTGCGTGAAATGGCTGGGACTGGTGAAGCCGGTTTCATAGGCGATATCCGTCACACTTTTATCGGTGGTCTTCAGCAGTTCCGCGCCTCTGGTGATCCTGCAGCGGATCAGGTACTGCCCCGGCGTTTCGGAGGTGAACCGGCGGAAAAGTCTGGCGCACAGGGTCTTCCCGCAGCTGCCGGCATTCGCGATATCATCGAGGGAGATCTTTTCCGCATAGTGATCCCGGATATAGGAGAGCATGGCCTTGAAGGAGGCGTCATACACAGAGGACACTGGGGAGGCGTTCGTGACGGGCGGCATGTGCTGCACGATGATGCGGAAGGAGCGGTAGGCGCACTCGATGATCTCCAGTTCAAATCCGTTTTTCGCCTCCGTTTTCATCATCCTGAGCAGATCCTCCATGATCTCATTCGTCCAGTCATCCTTCTTCAGCAGGATGAAATCGCAGTTCTCTTTCGCCAGAAAGGGCGCCAGATATTTCTGCTCGATGTAGGGGGAGGCCGCCAGACAGGAGGGATGCATCACTACATAAAAAAACTCGCAGGATTCGCCCTTCGGGGAGGCATTCGCGTGGATCCGCTTTGAATTGACCATGATGCCCTCGCCGGCATGCAGATCCGTTTTTTCTCCGTTTACGCTGCAGTGCATGACGCCGCTGATCACGATGAGGTATTCGATCTCCTCATGCCAGTGCTCCCGCATCACATAGTCTGTTTCCGCGGAGCAGTAGGATCTGTCCGCGAAACACAGGAACATGGGGTTGATATAGTTTACCTGCTGACTGCCGGATGATGTAATAAAATCTCTCACAACTGTCATAATAACGCTCCGTAAAAAGATATAATGATAAATATTGACCCGAAATGCCGTATATATTCCCTGCTGGAAACGATATTATTATATCGCGGGCAGATGATCCGCGTCAATAAGATATGTACTGCAGGGAGGAAAAGATATGTGTACAGCGTTTGTCAGAAAAGGAAAGGATGTTATCTGCGGTTTCAATTTCGATATTTATGAAGGCGTGCCCTTCAAACTGTACAGGAATGAAAGGGAGTTCTATCTGGGGATCGATCTGTCGGAGGTGCTGAAGCATTCCGCTGACCTACCCGGATATTCCTCTTTCGATGCCGCCATGGCTGCCGCCTATCTGAACGGTGTGGAAAACGGCATCCGCAAGTTCGAGGGCGTGGACAGGGAAGGGCATTTTGCCGTGCATCTGGGCAGTCAGGACAACCGCAAGGCGTCCTTTGATCTGCGCGGCGGCACTTACCCGCTGGATGATCTGGTGGACAGGTATATTTCCGGAAAGAGAAGCTTTGATGACTGCTTCTCCATTGCTGCGGAGAATGACCTGACCAATGTGCCGGCCGTTCCGGATGTCACGCCCGGTTTCAGAATGCATGCCCTTTTTGCCGACCGGAGGGGCCGTGTGATGATCGCGGAGCCCGGCACGGGTGTGGCGCTGATCCGGGAGAAGTATGCCGTGCTTTCCAATTTTGATTTGCTGGAGGTTCCGGAGAATATGTGTGATGAGCGCGCCGGTTATTTCGGCAAAGACCGCTATGACAGGGCGCTCCGGACATTGCGGAACAGCACCGATGACTTTGATGCCCGGGACGGGCTGCGTCTGCTGGAAAGCGTGAAGCAGGGAGGCAGATTCGCCACGCGGTTTTCCTTCGTGTATTCAAACAGCAGCAGAACGGTGTTCTATGTGCTGGACGGGAACTTTGACCGGGTGTATACACACACATTCTACTGCTCGTAAAAGCCCGGAGCGGGTTTTCTCCCGGGCTTCTGCCCGGACCGGAAGAGGAATGATGCGGCCTGTGAGCGGATGAGATCATCAGATATATGCTTCCGGAACTTTGTAAATTCCGGAGGATTTTTGTATACAATACCCGATTCTGTTGTGGACAAAGGCAGGGGGCATGTGATAGAATAACGGCGGAAACAAACGGAAAAAGAGGTGAAGCCTGTGCGCCTTGGCGGAGGTATAATGAAACCCTGGAAAACACCCGCGGAATATATGGAGCTCGTGCGGGAACTGGGTTACGGCGCTGTAGTTTTTCCTGTGGACTGCAACGCCCCGAAGGAGCTTATCAGAGAACTGAAAGACCGTCTGGATGACGCCGGGATCACCATCGGCGAGGTGGGTGTCTGGCGCAATCTGATGGCGTCCGATCCGGCGGAGGCGGAGGCTCACATGAGTTTCTCCATCGGTCAGATGGAACTGGCGGAGGAAGTGGGCGCCCGCTGCTGCGTCAATATCAGCGGTGCCGCCGGTGAAGTGTGGGACGGCTGCTATGCCGGCAACTACAGCGAACGGACCAGAGAACGCATCATCGAACAGACCCGGCGTATCATTGACGCGGTGAACCCGCAGCACGCGTCCTACACCATAGAGCCCATGCCTTGGATGCTGCCCGACAGCCCCGACAGTTATCTTTCCCTCATCAGGGATGTGGACAGGAAGCAGTTCGGCGTGCATCTTGATTTCTGTAATATGATCTCGTCTCCCGCCCGGTATCTGAACGCCGGGGATTTCATCCGGGAGTGCTTTGACAAACTCTCCCCCTATATCCGCTCCATCCATATCAAGGATTGTGCGGTGGATCAGCACGCCCTGCCCTTCTCCGTGCTGGAAAAGCGGGTGGGAGAAGGCGCGCTGCCCCTTGATCTGGTGCTGAAACTGGCGAACGGACTGGATGAGGATATGCCTCTTTTCACCGAGCATCTGGATCATAACGAGGATTACGCGTATTCCGCGGATTACCTGCGGGCGCTGGCGCAAAAGACAGGTCAGCGTTTCAAATAACGGAGGCGTTCACTTATGGACAGAATGACAAGTTCCGATGCCATCACCCGGGATTATCTGGACCGGTGGCTCTTTGAGGTGCGGCACATCGATTCTGTGCTGGCCGATACTTCTTTTTCCCTGTGGGGAAAGACTTTTGCCGCACCGGTATGCACGGGCGCGCTGTCCCACCTCAGCAGGTTCTGCCGTCTCCCCGAAGGACAGGACGGCATGGTGATGATGGCGGAGGGGGCCCGGGACGCGAATATGATCTGCTTTTCCGGCATGGGCCCGGAGGACGAGACCGCGCGGATGATCTCGACCGGCGCGTCCGTCATCAAGATCATCAAGACCTACCGGGACCGGGAAATGCTCCGCAGCCGCATCCGCAACGCTGAAAAGTGCGGCGCGCTGGCTGTCGGCATCGATATCGACCATGCCTTCAACCGGGAGCGGGGCTATGATCTGGTGGACGGATACGAGATCGCGCCCATTACGGCGGAGGAGATCGCCGGGCTTGCCGCCTCCACATCCCTTCCCTTCGTGGTGAAGGGCGTGCTGAGCGTGCAGGACGCCGTCAAGTGCGTCAATGCCGGGGTAAAGGGCATCGTCATCAGCCACCATAACGGCAGGCTGAACTGCTCTGTACCGCCGCTCATGATGCTGCCTGAGATCCGCGCCGCTATCGGGAAGGATATGGTCATTTTCACCGACTGCAGCCTGCAGAACGGTCAGGATATATACCGCTGCATCGCTATGGGCGCCGATGCCTGCTGCATCGGACGGCCTGTCATGGAGCCCCTGAAGCAGAAGGGCGCTGCGGGCGTGAAGGAGACGCTGGAGGATGTCGCGAGGGATCTGCGCTATACCATGAGCATGACCGGGGCGGACAGGCTTTCCCATATCACGAAGGATGTGCTGCATTTCAGAAACTGGTGAGCAGAGCCTGATGACCGGATGGACGGGACAAATCACGCGATAACGGAGCATAATATGAGCAGAATGCGCGATGAGATGATGTCGGAACTGACGGATCACATCATCCCTTTCTGGAAAAGCCTGAAGGATGATGCCGCCGGCGGATATACCGGCTATATGGATATCGATCTGGTGCGGGATGAGAAGGCGCCCAAGGGCTGCATCCTCAACAGCCGCATCCTGTGGTTCTTTGCCTCAGCGGCGAAGCTGCTGGGGGATGAGAGCCTCGTTCCCTATGCGGACCATGCCTACCGTTTTATGACGGAGCATTGTGTGGACCGGAAATTCGGCGGCGTGTACTGGAGCTGCGCCCGGGACGGGACCCCGCTGGATACCACCAAGCACACCTACAATCAGGCCTTCGCGGTATACGCGCTGGCGGCCTACTATGAGCTGACAGGAAAAGAGGAAGCACTCTCTCTGGCAAGGGAGATCGTGAACATCATTGAAACGAAATGCCGGGATGAAGGCGGGTATCTGGAAGCCTACACCCGGGATTTCCGGCCTGAAAGCAATGAAAAACTTTCGGAGAACGGCGTGATGGCCTCCCGCACCATGAACACCATGCTGCATGTGTTCGAGGGCTACAGCGGGCTGTATCAGGCCTGTGGCGACGGGATCTGTGAAGCGCGCATGAAAGAGATCCTGAACATCTTTATGGACAGGGTGTACA
>PITV01000079.1 GCA_017577285.1 Clostridiales bacterium | reverse complement strand
CTGCGCATCAGGGACAACGGACGGCGGTTCGATCCCCTTGACATACTGAAAAAGCAGGACAAAAACGATTTTTCTTATGTCGGCATCAGGATGCTGAGCGATATGATCGTCAATATCGAGTATGTCGATACCCTTAATCTGAATAATCTGAATATGGAAATATCAAAATGACGGAGGCATTTATGGAAAACAATGAGATGACTTACAGGATCAACAAATCTGCCGCGGAGCAGGCAAAGGCGGATTATGAGGCGTTCCAGGCTGAGACCTGCGATCCGTTCGGCGTCAATGAGAAGCTGCTGCTGCAGATCCTTGCGGACAACAAGGATACGGAGTACGGCAGACGGTATCATTTCGCGGACATCAGAAGCTATCAGGATTACAGAAAACAGGTGCCTGTGATTACCTATGATGATATCGCGGATATGATCGACCGGATGGTGGAGGGCGAAAAGGATGTCCTGACTGTTTACGCTTACAATCATATGAACGAGACCTCCGGAACTGTCGGCAAGGCGAAGAT
Source organism: Clostridiales bacterium (assembly GCA_017577285.1). Lineage (GTDB taxonomy): Bacteria > Bacillota > Clostridia > Christensenellales > Aristaeellaceae > ZC3RG03. The sequence continues at coordinate 9,784 of PITV01000079.1, read as the reverse complement.
GATCCCCCTGACGGATAAGCAGACCCAGGTGTTCCTGAAATACAACAAGCATTACATGGATGCTTTCTATACCGATAAAATGGGCGAGGAATGGATGAAAGGACGCATTTTCTGCACGTCTCAGGGAAAGCACCGCACCGCTCCCTCCGGCATCACCATCGGTGACGCGTCCTCCAAGATGGCAGAGTACGTGCAGGGCGGCAGGGACGGCCTGGATGCCCTGCTGAGGATGCTTTACACCTCTCCCGTGGAGGCAACGATCCCCGATCTGGGTACCGATACAAAGTACATCCACACCCGTTTCGCAATGGCTGACAGCTCCGTAACAGGCATCGTGACCGGTTTCTATGTTATGGTCGTTCAGTATCTGCACTATATTGCCGAAAACTATAAGATGCTGATTGATGATATCGAGAAGGGAACGATCTCTGACAGCGTGGATCTTCCGCCCGAGGTAAGAGCCTCGCTTATGAAAAAGATCGTGCCTATGCCGGAGCGCGCGAAAGAACTGAGAGAGATATTCAAGAACGGCAGTGATTTCCGCTTCGTCAAATCAGTATGGCCACACATGATGTTTATTTTCGGTGCCGGCGGAGACGGCTTCTCCATCTACGCGGATACCATACGCCGTTCGTATGCTGATGAGAGCGTACGGTTCGTCCTCAGCGGTATCACAGCGTCCGAGGGTCTTTGGAGCGTGCCGGTGGAAATGGACAGCGAGGACGGGGCGCTCGTGCCCGGCAGCGCGTTCATGGAGTTTCTGCCGGTCGAGGCGGGGGATGATTTCTCACAGTGCGTCAAGATGGATCAGCTGGAGATCGGAAAGACCTATGAACTGGTCATCACCAATCTGTGCGGGTTCTACCGCTACCGCATGAGCGATGCCGTTCAGGTGACCGGTTTTTATAACAAGACGCCCCGTGTGCGTTTCATGTACCGCGTGAATAAGGTGATCAATCTGGCTGCCGAGAAAACAACAGAGAAGGCGCTGCAGCAGGCGGTGGAGGCAACGGCGGAGGAACTGGGCTTTGAGCTTTCCGACTTCACCGTTTATCCGGATGCTCAGTCTATACCGCCCAGATACGCTTTCCTGATCCAGCCGCCCATGCCTGTGGCAGGTATCGATACTGAAAGGCTTTCCGAAGCGGTGAACAGGCATATGTGTGAAGCCAATGCCGTTTATGAAGAGAATCTGGAGGATCATTCCATGCAGAAGGCGGTCGCCTACTGGCTGCAGCCCGAGACCACATTCCTTTGGCGGGAACTGCAGATCATGAAGGGAAGATCCGCCGGACAGCTGAAGCCGCTCAGGATCATTATGAACGAAAATCAGAGAAAATTCTTCTATATTCTCAGGGAAGAGTGAATGGGGGTCCGGACATTTTCCGGATACAGCAGAAAGAAACCGCAGACCGGGCTGGTTTGCGGTTTCTATTTTGCTGTAGGAGGAAGAATGAAGAAAAACAGTTAAAATTTCGTGCTTATAAGGCCCAAATCTGCTTTGGAAATGTTGTTTCAAAAGCCTGAAACTTCCTGCATTGCATGGTATAACAAAAGAACCGCTGTTCCATTGGAACGGCGGTCCTTTCGTGGCGGAGAAGGAGAGATTCGAAATATCTGAAGTATGCATTATCTGCACGTGAGATGTTATATTTGGTCATGCTATTTATACAAGATATAAATCAAAGTATAGATGGTATGCAAATACAGCACATAAGTGCATGAAAAAATGGGGGGGGTATGAGTTATCTTCACTGGTCGTTGTTATTAGTTGTTTCGGTACTGAATTGGCCACTGTCATCTTAGGATGATGGTGGCTTTTTTGTTTTCAATAATGTGCTGAACATAATGATCATAATGTTATGTGGAAAAGAACATATGCAGCGCTCAGTAACGCTGAGTATTTTGTATTTTGAAAAAAGTACAACCCTATGGCTGACGGATTTTGGGAGAGAGGATTAGCAATCTGGTGGTTGATGAAAGTCTGGTGCGTTTGAAGAGTTACGGAACAATCTGACGGTTGATGAGATAAGGGGCATGGAAGAAAAGAATAAGTTGGATGAAATCATCCGTAATTGTTTTCAGCGTTTTCAAGCGCTTCTTTAACTGTACAACGACCGTTAATGGCATTAAGTACCTGAAAACCTAAAATCTCAAGAAAATGTCGTTCGTTGAAAGAAACATTTACCGCATGAGGCTGACGGTGGGCGTTGGATTTTTCAAAGCACTCATTTGTCATCGCAAGCCATGGATAAGTATCAATGATCTGGTAATTATTATAAGTATTGCGACAGGGCGAAATACTGCCAAGCAATGTCATTGCAGAGGCAACCTGTTCATCACACAACCATCGTATGAAGTGATAGGCAAGATCTTTATGATGACTATAATGGGATACACCGATAGAACCTCCGCCAAAGAGGGGGTTTTCTCCCGGCACCATGGCGTAGCCGATTTTTCCGCGCACAGTAGATTCTTTTCCGATTATTTCTGAGGCGTAGTTGCTGTAAAGAATTGTCATTGCGGTATTGCCTTCGGCAAAATCGCGGGCTGTATCCCGCCACCAGTTACTGAATGACAGATTTGCATAATGGCTGCACTCAACAAGTTCATTAAGGGCTTGTATACCTGTTGGCGTGTTTAGCAGCAGATGATCGTTCTTATCAAACAAATCATTGGTCAATGCAAAATATCGTGTTAAAAATTCGGTTGCAGCTGTACCGGTATTTCCAAGTGTTATTGTAGATCCGTATTTGACCGGAGAACGGGAATTGATTGAACGGGTGAAGAATGAGGCAATCGTATTATATTCACCAAAAGTGCGGGGGAGACGCAGCGCGGCATGGTTCTGCTCCTGAAACAGCCTTTTGATAGCCGTGTCTTCAAATATATCACGGCGATAGAACAGCATCTGGGTACTCGGGGTCTCAGGAAGAGCGTACAGTTCTCCGTTGATGCTTCCATAGCGATCCATTAAACCGGGAAGAAAGCGCTCCTGCAAATCTTTCAGGTTGTTTTCCAGTTTGGAAAGGGGTTCATATATTCGCGGGGCAAACCAGCTCATCCAGGTTGCATCCAGACGAATAATATCGAATGAGTTGTTTTCGTTCATGCTTGTCAGCAATTCATGGATTCCGTCATAAGGATATATCGTAACATTGACATCAATTCCCGTATAACTTTTATAGAGCGATGCCATGTGTTTCATAATGTATGCTGTCGGGCTGTCCAATGTAAGCATCGTCAGACAGCTTTTCTCCGGAACTGGCCCTGGATTCCAAGAACGAAAGCCTGCTTCCGGCAGGAGAATATTCTGAAAATAGGAAGGAGCTTTCCCTTCGATCCGATTGATCAATTGTTCTGCTGTTGCTTTTCCGAGAAGACGGTAGTTTAATTCATACTTATGATAACTGGTTTCCGGCATGGTAAACAGGCGGGATATTGTGTATATATCAAGTGTCTTTTGCGGAAAGAAACGTTTCCGGACGTTGTCAACCATCTCAGCATGAGAATAATTTGCAGCAAAGACCGCTTCAGGAGCAGAATCGGAAGACAGGATATCCAAGGCGAGCGCAGCGCTTCTGACCGAACTTTCTTTATCATAATGATGAATAATGCATGAAGGATTTGCCGATGCTTCCTGAATGAAGCCTGCGGATAATTCACGGGTCACATAGCTGTCAGATGCTTCTGTCAGTAAAGCAACCTGATGATACTTTGCGGCTCTTTTTCCCATTTCACGTCCGATCCGACTGTAATCAAAACCTACATAGTCATAATCGTTGAAAGGTTTCTGTTCGGCAAATATCAACTCATCAATGGTAAATCCTGCCTGACGATAGTAATTAGTATGACCGGATAGGGAAGAAATAACAGCTGTCCCAGCCGGGTGAGAGGCGCGGATTTCTTGCACAAGATCACTTTCTCTTTGCGGATTGCTGTCATGTATATAAAGTGAAACACGATATCCGGCAGATTCTGTAAAGTTACGGAAACTAAGATAAAAATCAGCATATTTTGTATCACTGATATTTGGAAGGATCACGGCTAAGGTATTTGAACTGCCTTTCCGCAGAGATTTTGCGTCAAAATTGGCTGTATATCCCAACCTGTTTGCCGCTTCCTGCACGCGCTTTACTTTTTCGCTTGATACATTTCCCCGACCGTTCATTACATTTGAAACAGTTCCGTAACTCACTCCTGCCAGCTTTGCAATGTCGATGAAAGTAGCCATTATAGCCTCCCCTGAATTGATACATCAATGATATTGTATCAAAATATTGATGTAATATCAATAGAAAAAATGACAAATACATGAAATTCATTCAAATTTTCACAAAATAACTATTGACACGTATCAAAAATAGTGATATTTTATATACACAGACATGGAGAAACCATGTAGAATCTATTTCAGGAGGCAAATGGTATGAAAAACATCATCAGCATTCTGCTTGCTGTTATGCTCGTGTTTGGAATGGTCATGACATGCAATGCTGAATCCACCCTCAACGCTGACATCGTTTACTGGTCTTCCTACACAGAGACCTCTAACTATGGTCAGGTCATCACTGCTGCTGCCAATGCTTTCATGGCCGAGAATCCCGGTGTTCACATCGAGATATCTTTCCAGGGTACGGGCATCCAGCAGACACTTGGTCCCGCTCTTGACGCTGGCGCCAAGATCACCATGTTCGAAGCCAATACTGACGCAAGTATGGTTCTGTGGAAGGATTACATGATCGATCTGGCCGGATACTATGATACAGTGTATCCCCAGACCAAGGGTGAGGTTTATGGAAACGCAATCATTCCTGCATACAATACTCTTGCATTGTTCCAGGGTGATGGAGTTTATATGTATTTCCCCTACACTCCTCAGTTTGTGAAGGTCCTGTACAACAAGGACATTTTCGATGCTTGCGGCATCACCGAAGAACCGGCTACCTGGGATGAGTACATGGCTCTCTGCGATACGCTTGTAGCGAACGGCTATGTTCCTTTCACCTCTGACCAGACTCATATTCACTTTGCGTTCGGCTACTATCTGCAGCGTGCCCTTGGCGATGAAGACTTCAAGAACCTGGTATGGAGCAAGGATGGTACCGAGTGGCAGGATGAAAGAGTGCTGGCTGCTGCCAAGGTGTTCGAAGAGATGGCGAAGAAGGGATATTTTGCCAAGAACATTGACACCGTTGTATCTCCCGAAGCGCAGCAGGAAATGGTTATTTTCCAGGAGATCGCGATGTATGTTGCCGGTTCCTGGATGCCCAACAATCTCCGTGAATCCGCCGGCCCCGAATTCCGTTGGGGAAGCTTCAATTATCCTGTGGTAGATCCTGCTGTTGACGATGGTTCCTCCTTGTGCTATGGTGGTTACGGAATCTCCATCAGCAAGACTGCGACCCAGGAAGAAGCTGATGCGGCTGCTGCCTTTGCAGTGTTCCTTACGCTCGGCGAGTGGGGAGACAAGATCGTTTCTGACTGCAATGCCATCCCGATCAGCAAAGATGGCGAATGGCCTCCCATGATCGCTGAATTCAGCGACACCTACGATGGAATCACTAATCGCTGGACTGCTCAGACCGCGTTTGCTCTCAACAATGATCTTCTGCCTACCGTTAAAGCGAATCTGACCAAACTCATGGCAGGCAAAATCACCGCTGAGGAATTCATTGCTGAAATGCTTGCATTCTACGGGAAATAAGCATTTGTAAGAAAGGGTGGTGTGTTGGCGCTTGCTGACCGCCACCTTTTCTTGCTTGATATAGGGGGTGTTGTCTATGAAAATGAAAAAGAGGACACTTTTCATTCTGATCGGTCCTGCGTTTATTCTGTTTCTTGTATTTTTTGTTTATCCTGTGATCCGGACGGCTGCAATGAGCTTTTTTGATGTGCCGAGCATGAGCGTAGCATTAAGAAAATGTACGTTCAACGGGTTTAGCAATTTCACGGCCTTGTATCGTACCAGTTTTCGCGGATCTCTTGTTACATTGCTTAAAATATGGCTTATTTGCGGAAGCATAGTTGCTGTACTTTCACTGATATTTGCCGTTTCCTTAACATCAGGAATTATCGGAAAAGGCTTTTTCAGGTCGATGCTGTATCTGCCCAATGTTATCCCGCAGTTAGCCATTGGATATATGTGGACACTATATGTTTTCTCTTCAAGATTTGGTTTGCTCAAGAAATTTTTTACGTGGATAGGATGGACTGCACTGGCAGAATTCGGATGGACAAGCCCGGATAATATGTTCATTTCCATGTGTATAGCTTACATATTCAGTAATGTTGGCTATTTTACTTTAACATTCATGTCGGCGATCGAGAGCATTCCTACAAGTCTCTATGAGGCGGCATCTATAGACGGAGCAAAACGAACCACACAATTCTTCAGGATCACTTTACCATTGATCAGGAATACGCTTACATCCAACATTACGATTTGGACGACCAGGGTGTGCGCATTCTTTGCGTTATCCAATGTGTTCGTTTCAAATGATACTGTTTCTCCGCTTATGTATATTTACAATGTGCTCTTTGGAAGTGACTCCGGAACGACTGCGGTTGGTGTTGGCGCGGCTGCTGCAGTTGTTTTGACGGTGGTCGTAGTTCTCGTTTATGCGTTGTCCAATCTTATACCGAAGAATAAGGATGTTGAGTTATGAGGAGACTGACCATGGGAAAAAGAACCAGAACGCTTAAGGTGCGCCAGCAGATCGCTTTGATCCCGTCATATATCCTGCTTGTTGTTTGGTGTGTGTTTATTTTCGTTATGCTTGGCTGGATCGTTATGGCGAGTTTCTCTACAACACGGGAACTTTTTACAGACAAACTGCTTTCCAGCGGCTTGCATTGGGAAAACTACGAGAAAGTTGTTGTTACAGGAAAGATGTACATTGCATTTCTGAATTCACTCCTGTACAGCGCTGTTTCTGTTTTCTTTACCATTCTTGTATGTGCTCCGGCGGCATATGGATTATCACGCTTTAATTTCAAACTGAAAAACTTGTTTCAGCGTCTCTTGGTTGTCGGACTTGGTATTCCCGGTGTGATGGTGATAATTCCTTTGTTTTCCATTATCACAATGCTGCATATGGGTGACAGTAAAGTGACTCTGATTATGCTTTATGTAGTTACCTCCATACCATTTTGCACGTTTTTCCTCCTGCCGGCATTTTCGGATATTTCGCCCACCTACGAGGAGGCAGCGGCAATTGATGGATGCGGCCCGATCCGCACGTTCTGGGAAATCGTATTTCCTCTTGTCAGACCGTCAGTGACAACACTCGTCATATTCCAGTTTATCGGAAAATGGAATGAGTATTTTATGGCGCAGATATTCGCAAACAGCGGAAATAACAGATCAATGAGTGTATCTTTGAATCAGATTATTGTTGCCATGACCCGTGAAGGCGGATGGGGGGGAATGTTTGCAGCGGTGACTTTTGTGTCATTCCCGACTATTATCCTGTATGTGATTCTATCACGAAAGATTATCGGCGGTACTACAGCGGGTGGTATCAAGGGGTGATTTCATTGGAAGAAAACCTGAAAACCATAATGGTCAAAGGAATCGCACATCTGTATCAGATCAGAAAGAATCTGTGGGTCATCAACGAAATAGACAGAACCCTGATCTATGTCTACTGCGGAGAGAGAAAGGTTCTTCTGCTGGATACGGGCTTTGGTTTGCTTGATTTGCATGGTGTGGTCAGCCATCTTTGTCCCGGCAAAGATATCATTGTTGTTAATACGCATGCCCACGGGGATCACATGGGGGGAAACGGTCAGTTTGAAAGTGTTTTTGTTGGTTCTAAGGATATGGAACTGGCTGAAACCGGCATGTCATCAACGGAAGTTAAACAGTTTCGCGAGCATTTTCTGCTGGAAAGTCCATACTTGAATCCATCAATGGCTGATGCATGGAATCCAAAGCCTGCACTCAGAACAACACCGCTTTATGATGGTGATGTGATAGAACTGGGGGGAATCAGCTTAACTGTAATTGAAACACCCGGACACACAAAAGGAAGTATCTGTTTGTTTGATGAAGAGAACGGATATCTCTTTTCAGGTGATATGATGCTCACCTGGTGTGTGTGGGGGCATCTGATGGAATCCGCCGTGTTGTCTGATTACGGGGCATCCATTCACCGGCTGAGAGAACTGGGCGGAGGTATCAAGGAAATATTCCCTTCTCATGGTAAGATTGACAATCCGTACGGATGGCCGATCTGGCATCTGGATCCGCATATCCTTGCTGTATATGATGATGGGATCCAAAGTATTCTGAAAGGAAAACTGAAAGGTGAACCGTATTCGTGTTTTCTCGGGGATGGAAAACAGGTGAGTTTCGATATAGGCGGAATCACATACCGCGAGGATTATTTATTCTGATGAATGCTATCATTGACGGAAGGAAAGTGTGACTTATGTTTGATCTTAGAGAAATGGCCAATGGAAAAGTGTTGGTTTCCGCTCATCGTGGAAGCTGGATGGGAAATATACCGTGTAATACGATACCTGCGTTCAATGCGGCACTTGCTGAAGGGGCAGATATTATAGAACTGGATATTTCACGGAGTACGGAAGGTACTCTGTATGTATTCCATCCGGGAACTGAACCGCATTTCTTAAAATCGCAAAAGCTGATTGCCGATATGTCAGACGCTGAGGTTGAAGAAATGCGCCTTGTCAATGTTGATGGTGCTGCGACGCAGTATCCGGTTCCTTTGTTTGATGATGTTCTGGAGGAACTTAAGGGGAGGTGTGTTATCAACATAGATAAGTTCCCGATGTTTCCGGAAGACATTGTATCAACTGTACGCCGGCACGGTATGGTCGATCAGGCTCTTGTTAAGACAGATCAAGAGGAAAAGTATTACAGCATGATGGAAACGCTGGCACCGGATTTTGCCTATATGACCTTTGCCAAGGATAATGATCGCGATTCGGAAATGCTTGTAAAGCGTAAACTTAATTATCTTGGAACAGAAGCTTTGTTTAAGACCGAAGAAAGCGAATTTGCGCATGCTGACTATCACGGGAAGATGCACAAATTAGGATTGCTGACGTGGGCTAATTCAATTGTATTCAATTACAAAACCATTCATTCTGCGGGTCATAATGACGATTTAAGCATCTCGTGTGATCCGGATCAGGGCTGGGGATATCTGGCAGGATTGGGATATGACATGATACAGACAGACTGGGTTGTTCAGTGTATAAGGTATCTTCATGAAAAGGGATACCGTGGATGACAGGTGCCTGTGATAAACGATCAAATTACAACAGGGGCGGATAGAAAGTATGGAGCATCATAGATATATACTGTGGGAAAAGGAGATCCCGTATCGTTTGCCTGAAATTGAATTTGTTCCAAGCATTACAGAATACAGAATACACGGATGCGAGAATGCGGTGCTGGTTTGTCCCGGAGGAGGCTATAAATTCAAAGCAGAACATGAAGGCCCTGTTATTGCTGAAATGATAAACAGAGCCGGGATAAGTGCGTTTGTCCTGGATTACAGAGTGTATCCATGCAAACATCAGGCTCCAATGAATGATGCCCTTCGTGCCATTCGCTTGATTCGATCGATGGGATATCAGAAGGTTGCGATCCTTGGCTTTTCTGCCGGAGGCAATGTTGCATGCTGTGCGGCGACGAAATATATGGATGCTTTGCTCTTCAGCGATGATCCCGTCGATAAATTCGATTCCCGCCCGGATGGGTTAATAAGCTGCTATTCTGTAGTCAGTATGCTGGAGCGTACTCATGAAC
>PITV01000007.1 GCA_017577285.1 Clostridiales bacterium | reverse complement strand
AAGTAACATAACATACACAGCGCCCGCGGCTTTCATGAGCGAAAGCCGCGGGCGTGCTTTACTGATGATAACTGTTTTTCTGCGCCTTGCTGTCTGTTTTCATGCTTCACAGAAGTGTGCGGACGGTCACTCCCGTTCCTTCAGCCTGCTCCTGTACTGCAGGAACATCTCCACCTGATCGTACAGGTCGTCCAGATCCTCATCCTTCAGATCGCCGCCGCGCTCCAGCGCCGCCACGATGCGGCCGGCGGTTTCCTTCTGCTTTACCGTCTTCAGGTTGGGAAAGGCCCGCTCCAGGGGCGTGGCATCCGCCTCCGCGGGGGCATAGCCCGCCAGAGAGAGCATCTCCTCCCGGGATACCCCCAGGGTGTCCGCCAGGGCATAGAGATGCGGCAGGGAGGGCACGTTCCGCTCCCCCGTTTCGATGCGGGCGATCTCGGTGTGGCTGATATCGCACAGGGTGCTGAGCTTCAGCCGGCTGAGACGGCGCTCCTTGCGCAGTTTCATGATGGTTTCGCCGAATGTGTTCATAAAATCATCCTCCGGTAAAAAGCGGTCAGTCTTTTCATCGCGTGTTTCCACCGCTGAAAGAAAATATAATATCAAAAGATCACAGGGTCAGGGCAGACGGATGACGGGGCCGTCTCCGGCGCGGAAGGGCGGGATCACAGTGCTCCGCCTGCCGAGGCCTGTCTCCGCTTCGTCACTTCGCGTCCCAGGCGTAATCCTCCGCCCGCAGCAGCGGCTTTCCGCTCCGGACGGCGCGCAGCTCCTCCGCGGCGGCATCCAAATATCTGTCAGCAAATTCCTCCAGCATCCGCGGGGTGAGCAGTTCCGCCTCCCCCTCCTCCGGGCATGCAAGATCATCCCTGTAATCCCGGATCAATCTGCCGGTATCGAACCCGGTGACGCGGTTCAGTTCCTCCTTCTCAAAGCCCTCTGGCAGCCGCAGCTCCCCCGGCAGCGGGTATTTTTCCGCGATAAAGGCGTTCAGCACGCGGTAATCATGATGCAGGATGTCCAGACGGCGGGCGGGCAGCCGGTTCAGGAAATCTTTTTCATAGTACAGGTAATGCCTGTAAAAGGCGTCCTCCACCAGATGCATATAATATCCAAGATACAGCCCGTCCTCCCGGATCTTTCCGGCATACTCCCGCTCAAAAGCCCGGAAATCAAAATACACGCGGCTGCCGGAAGGGTCTGTCCTCATGAAATGGGATGTCTTTCTCTCCGCCGGGTCAGCGTACGCGTCCGGCAGAAGGCTGCCCGTGTAAAACCAGTCTGTGTCCCTCACGCCGGTCCTGTCCGCCAGCAGCACGGCAAACAGCATATGCACCGTTCTCTGCGCCATCGGTATTCCTCATTTCCGTTCATCAGCCCGCCGCTTTCCCTCCGCGGGCGGCCCGTACCGTTCACACGGCGGATCCGGCGGCTGTTCATATCCGCACCGGGAGCGCCGGGCAGACGGATCTTTCGCCCTTATCATACACCCTCCCGTGCAATCATGCAAGATATATATCCCGAAAATTGAACTTTTTGGTGTAAATTTATATTGACACGAACAATTGTTTGTGTTATATTTCAGACGGAACACCGTATCCGTTAAAGATCATTGAGACCGTGAGGTGATACAGCGTGGGAATGCAGTATGTCATGATTTACCTGGACTGGCCGGAACGCACCCGCCGCCTGTCCGACGCGGAAAAGGGGCGCCTGATGGACGCCGTGATGGCCTATGCCCGCGGCCAGGACCCCGAGCCCCTGCTGCAGGGCAACGAGCAGTTCCTTTTTGACGCCCTGCGGCTCCAGCTGGACAGGGACAGAGCCAGTTACGGAAAGGCACGGGAGCAGCGCGCCGCCGCGGCCCGGAGCAGATGGGCGGCAGAACGCGGGGATGAGCAGCCGCCGGAGGCAGCGGAAGCAGAGGATGCCGGCAACAGCGGCGGGGATCTTCCCGGAGAAGAGGCGGGGGCATCCCCGGCTGGCAGCGAGAAGGATATTCCCGCGCCCCGCGGACGGGCAGGACGCGGCTCCGCCCTGTGCGGGCGCATACGGGAGGATGCGGATGCATGCGAAACGATGCGGGATGATGCGGGCGCATGCGGACGCATACAAGAAAAGGAAAAAGAAAAAGAGAAAGATAAAGAAAACGATAAAGAGAAAGAAAATAAAAACGATAAAGAAAATGTTACTCCTGAAAAGGGGCCGTCCGTCCTGTCTTCATTCTCTCGGCACGGGGGAAATTCTCCCGCTCCCGCGGGGCCGGTGCGGCGTCCCTCCTGTCCCCCGGCCCGCGCCGCCCCTTCCCGGATCCTGCCCGCCCAGGCCTACAGCCAGCGCGACTACACGCAGGAGGAGATCGACCGGGCGGCCAACCGCGCCTGGCGGGAGGCGCTGGAGGAGGAATGAAAAGCGGTTTTTCCATCCCATGAATAGAACATTCAATCCGATGCATGGCGTACTTTTATGTGACACTTGTGACTGAAAATTAATCATTACAGCAGTTGAACTGCAAGTATAAATGTGTTACCATTGGTACAGAAGGATATAGTATATCTGTTTTATCAAAGATCCATCTGTTCTGTACTGTTAGAGATGCGGCGATTTGTTGTGATCCGCATCCATCTGCAAGCCGATCAAAGGAGGAGAAAGTATGTCAAAGAGAATCTGGAGCCTTATTGCTGTGATGTGTCTGGTACTGAGTGTTGCCGGTTGCGGTTTTGTGCTGGCCGAAAACCAGTTTTCCGGGCTGAAGTATGTCTACGGGGATGAAGAAGTTCAGGTAACAAACATTGAGATCTCGAATAAGAAATTCATCCTGACAATGGATTTCTGCAGCAGATCTTCTTCTGCCGCCGCCTATTTCACATCATTTTCAGTTACCGGTTATCAAGGCGGTGTCGAATGTGATTACGCCTATATCAGTGACAGCAATACAACAAAAAACATCAAAAACGGGGCGGTGATCACCGTAAAAGACGGTTTCACTCTATTCAATACAAGTGACATTGTTGAGATCGTCATTGAGCCCTGGATCAACTGGAATTCTCCAACTCTGGTTTTCTATGTCGACCCGAAAACCGGAGAATGGAGCACAAACAAAAACACCCTGCGAAATGATGCCCCGGCAGTATCCAGTACCAATAACACCGCAAGCGATCAATATCCGGGTTTGAAGTATACCAAAGACGGTGTTTCTGTTCAGGTAACAAACATTGAGATCACCAATAACAAGTTTGTAATGTCAATGCAGTTTTACGATGAAAGCGCGTCAAGCGCATCATATTTCACTACTTTCTCTGTGAAAGGTTTTCAGAATGGTGTGGAATGTGATTATGCATACATTCCAGACAGCAATACAACAAAAGAAATCCGGAAAGGGGCTTCTATAACAGTAAAAGACGGATTCACCCTCGTAAACAGAACAGATATCATTGAGATCATTATTGAACCGTGGATCAGTTGGGATTCCAATGATAACCTGACATTCTATTATGACCCGCAAACAGGAAACTGGAGTCTGACTCGTCCACAATCCGCTCAGACAAACAGCAGCAAGGGTGGCAGTTCAGTTGTTCCGGAACAGTATAGAGGACTTCGTTATGAAAAAGACGGTTGTTCTGTACAGGTCACCAATATCGAGCGCACAAATGGAAATCTTGTACTGACCATGGAGTTTTCTAATGCCGGCAAAACATCTGAAGCATATTATCTGACTTTCTCTGTTTCAGGTTATCAGAGAGGGATAGAGTGCGACTATGCCTATATCAGCGACAGCAATGCCTCAAAAGAAATCAAAAACGGATCAACGATCACAGTAAAAGACGGTTTTAAACTGGAAAACAGTAAAGATGTTGTTGAAGTGATCATAGGACCGTGGATCAGTTTCGGCAATGTTGAAACACTGACATTCTATGTGGATCCCTCCGACTGCAGCTGGTATACAAGGTGAATCACAGACTGAAACCCATATTTCTTAACATTTTTCTTACAACAGCCACCGATGATGCCGGTGGCTGTTCATATGCGCGGGCAAATCATACTGAGTATAACAGCAAAGAATAAAAGTCATACATATCATTTGTGTTCGAAAAGGAATTCGTAAATGCCGGCGGAGACCCGGCTGTCATCTACCGCCTTTCTCTGTGAAAAAAGAGCGTGTAAAAAGATCATCCATCCTTTTACACGCCCTTCCCGCTTTTACGGACTGTGTTTTTCACGGCCCCTGAACAAAGCTTTTCAGATCGCCTCTTCTCTCAGAAGTCCGTAATGATATTCATCGACCCAGTTGTCATGATCCCAGTTCTGTTTTCTGAGCGTGGCCTCCCGTGTGAGTGAAAGCTTTTCCAGAAGCCTTACGCAGGCATCGTTGCCCTCGATCGTTTCGGCAACGAGTTTATGAATGTTCATGGAACCGAACGCGTGCCTGACGAGCGCGCTCAACGCTTCATAGCCGATCCCCTGCTTCTGATACGGAACATCAATGATAATGCCGATCTCATAAATGCTTTCGTAATCATACTCATGGAAAATAACATGTCCGATCACCTTGTCTGATTCCTTCAGAACCAGCGCGTATACCAGCGGGTCCTCACGCATGCCGCAGTCATGAATAAAATCTTCGGTCTGCTCCGGCGTATACGGATCCTCAATGAAATACATCGTCTCCGGATTGCTCAGATACTGATATGCCTCATGAATATCGGCCTCATCAAAATTTCTGATGATACATCTGTCTGTTTCCAGTCTCATATTATTGCTCCCTGCCGCAGTCATTGCTGCATAAAGAATGAAGTCTGATACAGTTCATCCGGTGTGCTCCGGCAACCGGCCGGATGCAGAACAGATCAATTGGAAGAACTGAAACGACAGAATAATGACACGCGCATATATATAATGTCAAGCCCAAAAATAAAAGATCCGTTTACGATCTGTGATCCCGCAGTATATCCGCGATGTAAACCCGCAGGACCGGATCCCGCCTTAAAAAAGGGACAGGCTGTTACACCTGTCCCGGTCATCCATTGGCGGAAACGGTCTTTCAGCTGAGCACATGCTGCCGCATTGACCCGTCAGTCTGTTTCATACATTTACCGGATCCCGTCTCATTCGCTGCGGCTATCCTGCGACGGGGCGGCACAGCATTCCGCCCCGGTCATGAACGCCAGGGCGAGCTTCACCACACCGCTTTGGACGGCACTCCCGCAGCCGCTGGCGATGACGGTGTCCGGCTGATCTGCATACCGGGAACCGCGCACGGGCCGCCCGATGATATCCGGATCATTCGTCCCCGATACGCGCGCCGGGTTCTCTCAGGATACCAGCGGCAGCCGGGGTGAACAAATCCTCTGTCAGGCGCATCCCGGCCATATTCTCCGGCAGCGCTTTCAGCTTGCTCACAAGCTTCCATACGATAAGTGGTTCTGTGCGGCGGGTGATTCATTCATTATTCAGGCTGTGAGGCAATCCGGCAGGATCCGGATCCGCCCCCGCCTCCAGAAGGATCTCCGCCTTGGAAGTATCGTTCCGCTCCAGCGCGGCCGTCAGCAGCGGCACGGCGCCGTTTCCCCCGCGGATCAGGCCGTTCACATCAGCGCCGGCATTGATCAGCGCGCGGAACACATCATCCCCTTCCCCGTTCAGGATGCAGTACGCCGCCAGGCTGAGGCGGCTCCCGTCCGCGCCAATGATCTCCGCGTTGGGATCAGCCCCGCGCCTGAGCAGATACGGAACCATATTCCGCTGCCGGGCCCCCAGCGCGTAACAGAGGACCGGCCTGTCCCCCTCCTGCGTACGGATGACATAATTCGCGTCGGCCCCCGCGTTCAGCAGGATCTCAATGACCGCCAGCATCGTGTCATTCCGGACAGCATAGGCCAGAAGGCTCTCCCGTATGCCGCTGTCATCCGTATGCTCCATGTTCGGGTCGGCCCCGGCATCCAGCAGGATATTCATCAGGTCGATGTTCTCATCACGCACCGCGCGGAACATCAGCGGCTCCTCTCGGATAAGATTTTCCCCGCTTCCGTCACCGTTTTCACTGTGCACGGCGCTCCTGATCACAAAGTTGATATCCGCGCCCGCGTCGACCAGCGCCTGAGGGATATCCTCATAATCCGGCATTCCATCCAGCTCACCGCACCGGGCCAGCGCGCTGCGGCAGGAGCCGTCGCTCCATTTTTCTTCGGCATCCGGATCGGCCCCGCGTTCCAGGAAAAGTTTCACATACTCGGCATCCTCCGACGCGACGGCGTAGAAAAGCACGGGCTCCTCGCAGACGGCATCCGGCCCCCTGTTTTCCTCCCACAGGAAATTGCCGCGCAGGGTGCACCTGCGGTTCACATCCGCGCCGGCATCAACCAGCGCCTGCACCATGTCCCTTTCGTTCTCCATTCCGAAGCAGGCTGCAAGGGCGCAGATATGAGAACCGTCAGCGGTCTCCCATTCACTGTCAGGATCAGCCCCGTATTTCAGCAGATACTGCACCAGATCGGCATCTCCGCTGCGGATCGCGCACAGCAGCACAGGCAGCTTTTCACAGGACGCGCCTTCCTGCTCAGGATCCTCTCCCGCTCTGACCGTCAGGCGGTTCACATCCGCACCGTGCGCGAGCAGCACACGGGCGCATTCCATCCCCCACGGTATCTCGCTGCACACGGCCAGGGCACAGACGCGCATGCCGTTGTCATCCGTCACCTCCGCGTCAGGATCCGCCCCGTTTGAAAGCAGGATCTCCAGCAGTTCATCATCGGCCTTTTCCACCGCGCGGGCCACCAGCGGCCATTCCCGGCGGGGGATCTGGCGGGACGGTGCGGACGCCAGGACCATCATGCCGTCCTTTTCTACCACGCGCTCTGCCTGCGGCCATTCCCGGCCGGGGATCTGACGGGACGGTGCGGGCGCCGGGACCAGCCTGTAATTGACATCCGCCCCTGCTCTGATCAGCAGGCGCGCGGCCTCCGCTCCGTTCTCGTTGTTGAAGCACTCCGCCAGCATGCTGGAGCGGGACCCGTCATTGGATACATTCTCCGCGTTCGGATCGGCACCGTTTTCCAGAAGCAGTTCCACCATGGAAACATCATCCCCGCGGACCGCGCAGTACAGCACCGGCACATCCGTAACGAGCCTTTTATCCTTGCGTCCGACGATCACTTTTGTTCCCGTATAATTGACGTCCGCGCCGGCATCGATCAGCATCCGGGCGATCTGCCGCCTGTTATCCGCCCGGAGACACGTCATCAGGGGGCTTGACCGGGATTCGTTATAGGCCGCCTTCGCCTCGCGGTTCGGATCCGCGCCCGCGTCAAGGAGCGCCTTCACGATCAGGGCATCCCCCCGTCTGACCGCCGCTGTCAGGAGCGGATCCTCTCCCCCGTCCTCTTTATATACATACCCGGGGTCGATACCGCGCCGGATCAGGTCAAGGCAGTCATCCAGCGGATGATCTTCCGCAAAATTCGTGTACAGCGTTCTGCTGTTCCGGATCTTCTCCTCACCGGACACCTGCTGACTTGCGTCATTCAGGCCGAGCTCTTCAGTATCAGACATAACCGCTCCTCCGTTTTCTCTCATTCATGATCCGTGCCCCGTGCGGCGGATCCCGCCATATAAACGTTCCTGTGCCGCGGCTTCTTCCCGTGCCGGTTGTCCTGCCATTTTTTGCAGGAACTCATTTTCTTTCAATACCGGAAGTTTCAGCACAAATCCCGTTGTGATATCCATTTTCCAGCACATATCTCTCGGTTATCAATGGCATGATTATATCACGCTTTCTCTAGGCTTGTAAACTGCTTTATATGTCATATTCCATAGACCGTCCCTATAGCATGTTACAGGATGCCGCAAATATATAACATCATTATGCTATATATTTCCGGGCTGAATGCCGGAACCAAATAGCACTGTTCTTGAAGCGGATCCTGATATTTTGAAACAGTATGGCACTGGACATGCAAGGACATTTACTAAGATATACCTGAACCTGGTTGATATGATATGGAAAATGCTGCCGCCGTTGCGCAATCACCTGACAAGTGAAAGAAGGCAGAAGAATACGATCAGACTCTCACATCAAAAAACCATTGTCATATCCATTAACCATACAGGTTATCAGCAGTCGGTCTTTATCTCTTTTTACTTCAACACAAAAGCACCCTGCTCAAATTGGACAGGATGCCAGTATTATCCAGTACTATGATGCAAATATTTACTTAAAATACACAGTTTTTCCGGTTTTATCAATAATACTCCATTCCCCATACAGACATACATCAGCAAGACCGTTTTCGTTAAAGGAGGTGACATCAGTGTACTGGTGTGGAATCACGGTGTTACCATTCAAGTCAATGAAGCCCCACCAGCCTGCAGCATCCTTCACAGCCGCCAATCCATTTGAATAATTCTTTGCAGCCACATATTTTGCTGTCACTATATTCCTGCCCGATTTATTCATATAGCCATAAAGATAACTGCGTGTTTTGGAATCATATGTACCAATCATGATCATATCATCGTAAAAACGCGCCCGACCCCAATTATGCCCGCCATAAGAATCGCCAATGTATGCCCTGAAGAACCGATTTTCTTACCTTCCGTATTCAATAGGATGTAAGAATATGTAACACTCCGACCGCTGCCCGAAGAAGTACACGCAATAGCAAACCCGTTATAATAATCTGAGATTGAATAGTAAATATAATCAGCAATAACTTTTCCCTTAAGGTTCACAACACCATACTTGCCAGCCTTCTTTACCACTGCAAGTCCGCCAGTAAAAGATCCAACATCGGTCCACTGAGGTGCGACAGTGATATTGTCATTCAAATTAACAAGACCATAATTATTGTGGAAAGAAAATGTTGCAACACCGGGTGCAACGGTTTTCAGTGTTGCAAAGTTAGAAATAGCAAGGATATAAGCTTTCGCGGTACTATCTTCATAGTCACCCAATTCTGTGAAGATTGTGTAGGCATCAAAATACTTGCCACTATTAATGGCGGCAATACCAGCAGCATATTTTGCCCGTTGCTGTACTGCTGCAGCACGAGAGGCGCTATCAAGATAATCACCAAGCATAACAAATCCATTATAAGCGGTGGTATAATCTTCTTCCTGTTCAGCCTGGTCTGCAGCAGCATAGGCAGCTGCGCGGGCAGCATCAGCAGCGGCGGCATCACGCTCTTCAATCTTAATCTGGACAGTTGCAGCACGAGCAGCGCTATCATTGTAAGACCCGAGTGCCTGGAAACCACTCAGAGCAGTTTCAAGATTGCCGTTCTGCTCCGCAGCATCAGCCTTAGCATAATCACAGGCGTTAATCTTATCCTGCGCCGCCGCGGCGCGGGCAACGCTATCTTTATAAGAACCAAGAGAAGTAAAGCCAGACAAAGCAGTTTCCAACTTTCCACTCTGCTCTGCAGCATCCGCCATGGCGTAATCACGGGCATTAATTCTTTCCGGGAAAGTTGCAAGTCGAGTTGCAACATCGCGATAAAGGGTCATTCCAGCGAAAATTTCTAAGGCAGATTCATACAGTTCCGCATCCTCATAAGAACGTCCTGCGTAATAAAGTGCCAGCAAAGAAGCATCGCGGAAAGAACCAAGAGATTGAAGGTTAGTCACTGCTGTGCTGTACAAACCGGATTCACCGGCAGCAACAGCATAGCAGTACATGGCAAGCTGAGGTGAGTCATTATAATTGCCAATTGCCAAAAAGGCATCAGCCGCTTCAATATACTTGTTGTCTTGAAGCAGTTCGATAGCATCATTGTATGCATCTGCATTGCTCTTTTCTCCCCAGGCAAATGCCGAGGTCGTAATCATCAACAGAGCAAAAACCAGAATCAAAATTCGCTTGGTCGACATAGTCAACTCTCCTTATTCTTGATAAATATAATTTAACATAAAATCATTCTTTTTTCAAGTTGCCATAAGGAAATGCTTCAATCTTGATTGTGCCGGATAAGTATGTAACACATTCTTTGAAAAAAGGGACTTCACGATAAAGCAACAAAGAGATAATATAAATGAAAGAAATCCAACTTTAGAGTGAGCCCTAACAGGAACTCACTGTTACATTATTGCTGTGATTAGCAGATGCGTCTATATTGCTTTTCCATACTTCAAAACCACCTATGCTGAAACCTTTCAGCCGAAGACCAAATTATGATTCTCCGGGATCTTATGATCTGCAATCCTTTTGAAACCTGAGCAAGCAATATTTACAGAAATATTGGTGATAACTTTTTGAAAACACTTGCAAGTTCTTTCAGGAGGTATAACACAACACTTCCGGCAGATGACATGATTGTAATGCTAAAATTTCACAGCAGATCCATGATAAATCATGGAAACAGATGGTTTTTCTGTTGAGTTTTGCAACCCAGTATACCGGAATGTGCTGAAATCCGGCAAAAACAAGGGGTCCAGCGGCAGATCATGGATAAAATACAGGAGAAAATAAGCCACGATATGTCCATTTGTGGAAAAATCGTGGAAATGTTGTGGATAACTTGTTAAAAAACGGCCTCCGGAAGGGTGGTGCTTCCGGGTTGCCCGTCCCGCGTGCCGCGCCGCGCTTTCTCAGGCACTTTCTCGACATTTTTCCCTTTCCGTGATAGAATAGCATCGCGGATAACAAAGCAAAGGCGGGGATATGTATGGGATTGTTCAGCAGATTGTTCGGAAAGGGCGGGGCTGAGCCCTCCTTCCGGGAGCAGGCAGAAAAGCACATCAGCGGGCTGTATAATGATTACAACGGGGCGGGGTACAGATATGATCACTGGCCCGTGGTGTCCCGCGTGTTCACCCGCTCGCTGTACACGCTGGAAAAGATGAGCGACCGGGAGATGCGGGAATACCGGCGCGATGATCCGGATATCAGGGACGCGGAGGGCTTTGCCTTCGCGCTGCTGATGAGCACCGCCGTCAAGTATTTCGAGCCCCTGAAGGGCGAGGAAGGGCCGGCTTACACCTTTTACTTGAAGCTGAACAGAAAGGCGTGCGAAAGGGGCTGCTTCGGCGAGCAGAAAAAGGAAGCCAACGAGCAGAACGCCCTGTACCTGCTGATGAACGACAGGAGCCTGCCGCTGTACACCGTCGACTGACGCTCTGACCGGGCACAGCGGGAAGGACAGGATCGACAGCGCGGAAGGACCCGCGGAACGGAAAGATGAATAAGCACAGAAGGATACGCAAAAGCGCCCTCTCCGGACAGAGAGAGCGCTTTTTCATTGGAAGCCGGACAGAAGGCAAAGGCACGGGGCTGCAGATGAAAGCCATATCCGCGCGATAAAATGATGCGAAACAATTTTCATCCGCGGTCAGCCTTTCCGGCAGTTGAGAAGACATCGGCGGCAAACCGAAGTGGAACAGTCCCGCGGCAGTCCCTGCCGTCAACAGAGAAAGCCCCGAACGATGAGCCGTACAAAACAGTTCCGCGGTCATCCCCGCCGGCATCTGAGAATGTCACCGGCATCAGAACAGAACACCCCCTCTACCATCCCTGCCGGCAACAGAGAAAGCCCCCGGCGCGGGCCGGAGGCACATCAGGAGAGCGGGGCCGCGCCGGACGCGCCGGCTGCCCCGCGGAAACAGCCCCAGACAGTTCCGGCGGCTTATTTCTTTTCGTCCCCCGGAACGATGGGGATCCAGGCTACGGATTCAGACCCTGTCAGCATGACACGGTCCGGGTCTTCATTGGCCACTGTCGGCCCGCCGCACATGGGACAGAGGATCGCTTTGTTGATTTTGTAACCGCACCGGAGGCAGGTGTATATGATCTGCTGTCCGCCGCCTCCTCCGGATACCTGTTCCAGTGCGCTGTCCGGCAGTTCGCCGTTATTCTTTCCGTTCATTCTGTTCTCCTTTCATGTGACGCCCCTGTACGGGCAGTCACGGTCCCTGTGTTTCCGCGTTTCCGGTGTCTCAGACGGTCTTCCGTCATCTCCGGCATATGCAGCCCGCCGTTTTCCGGCGGAGATCCTTACATTTATATATACGAATGATACCACAGGAAAGGACACTGCGCAAGACAGTTTTCCGGGATCCCGGCCCGCGGATACGAAAAACCCCCTCCGGAGAGGGGATGCAGGGCACGCAGCCCGGTATGATTCCATCGAAGAGATGACCCGCCGTCATCCGCTCCGGGGCAGGATATATTTCCCGCAGCGGTCCGGCACGCGCTTTTCGTACAGCCCCGGCGGAAACCGCTCATCCGCATTTCCGCGCCGCGCCGGAAAGCTTCAGTCCCTTCCTGTCAATGCCGTACCAGTTCCTTCCATTTTCCGTTTTCGATCAGCTTTTCATAGAGCATATCATTGAATCCCTGCGGCAGATCACAGTTCGCACTGTTGAACCCCCGGGCGTCCTTGTAGTAGCCGTCGCCCACAGGCACCAGAATGCTGTATTTGGAAAAATCGTCGCGTATCATCTTTCCCGCCACCGCCACCCCCGGCCTGCGGCGCATGCGGACCGTTGTGACGATCAGCGGAGTATGGATAAGGGCAAGCGTGAGCAGGATGCAGACTGCCGACAGAATGATGCGGAACGCGACCGATGTTTCATAGAACCCGTCCACACCGAGCAGCAGGACCCACAGCAGAATAACAGGCATAACTCCTCCGTAAGTAAACTTGCCGTGGGCATCATCCGCCATCAGGCGACACCTTTTTTTCTTCATCTGTTTCCTCAGGCAGTCGGGGCACAGACTGACTGCCGCGGTCTTCCCTATAAACTGGTATGAATGATCAGCCAGCATCATCGCCCCGTCCTCGGGATCCCATTCGAAACTGTTGTTATATTCAACGATCAGGCAATCCTGTGAAAAGCCCGCCCCTTCCTTTCCGCAAAAAGCACAATGCATACCGTTCACCTCTTTTTTCTTTTTTCATTCCGGGCATATGATACCGCGGCCGCCGCGCGGCCTGAAATTTCATTTTTGCAGCCGGAGGAAGGATCTTCTGTCATCCTCTCCGGGGCGCCGGTCACTTCACGGTCCAGGGACAGGCGCTGTGCTTCCTGCGCTCCTGCTTCAGCCGGGATCTTTCCGGCTCCTCCGGCCAGTTCAGTACCGCGTCCTCCCAGTCACCGCTATCGATCAGCCCCTCGTAGAGATTCCTGCAGAACTCCTTCGGCAGACTGTTGTTCACATGTCTGAAATGCCTGTAATTTTTATAGTACATGAAACCGACAGGCACCAGTATTTCAAATCCGGAAATCGTGGCCGACCCCCTGCGCGCCGCGCCTGCCAGCAGCATCCCGGTTTTGCCGTGCATGAGCCGGCGCGTGATGAACAGAGGAATATGCAGAATCACACCGAGAATGATGATTTCGGCTGCCACCCAGCAGATGACGAACGCGTCCGGTACCCGGTACATATCACTGATATGGAACATCAGCCATTCCAGCAGCACAACGAACACGAACCCGCCCGCCATGATCAGGCGCTGCGCGGATGCCGACACCAGACTGTCCGCGTTGGCCCGTTTGAATTTCTTCAGACATTCGGGGCACAGGCCTGCCGTTACGGCCTTTCCTGTACAGCGATATGAATGATCGACCACAGGTTTTCTCCTGTCATCCGGATCCCACTCGAGGCTGTCGTTATATTCAACGACCAGGCATTCCTGCGCAAAATCCACATTTTCCTTTCCGCAGAATTCACAGCGCATACCGCTCACCCCTTTTTTCCGTTTCTCATTCCGGGCATATCATATCACATCCGCCGCACGGACGCAACAGAAAAGGAGAGGGCGTCAGGCCGTTCCTCTCCCCGCGCGGGCATCAGTTTCTCCCTCCGGCGCTTTCCTTATCTGATGCAGAAACGCCGTCTGTGACAGCCGTCTTCCGGCTCATCCGTCTCTTCAGGACGGAGCTGTTTCCAATTGTCAGACAGGATCATATTTTCATAAATCTCAATGACTGTAAACCGCGGGAGCATTTTATTCACCCGCTGGAAATCCTCCCGGGTTCTGTAACAGTTCTCCCCCACGGGAACAAAAACGCTGCGGATAAACGCTTCATTCACGTTTTCATAATAACAGCTCCCCGCCGCTGCTTCTCAGGGCATACAGCGGATACGGACCGCGGCGTGCCGGAATGCCCGCCGGACATATGACTCATCTGACCCCGTTGATCACAAGAACATCATTCGCGTTTCTGACAGGATGGGCAGGGAAAACAGAAATATCAAGGCCGAACTCGCTATCCCTGAGCACATCCTGATCCGCTCCGTAAACCGCCGCATACTGGAAAATATCGGTAAAGACCGCCGCCGGTGTGTCAGAGCTGATATCCTGCTTGGTGATCACATAGAGAAACAATGATGAAGTGAAAAAGTTGGTCGTATACTTGATAACGAAATTGCTGTGCACACCGTAATACTTGCAGAACGCGACCATGCACTGATACGGCAGATTCAGCATATGAATGATCTGTTCATATTCTTCCTCATCATACTGATAGGCGTAATACGCGGTCACCAGAAGATCCGCGCTGAGGTAGCCGTAATATGTATCGCTGTCCTCATCATAATACACACATGTCATTGCCAGCGCGTCATCGTTTCCGATCACAGCCAGCACTTTTTCCAGTTCATTGCAGATATCAGCCCGCGTGACCGTCTCAGCAAGGCCGCTCTGCATCAGGCAGCTGATGCAAAGCACCGCGCACAATATGATAATAACTACTTTTTTCATCCTGACACCCTCCCCGTTGTTTTGTAAAACGTATTCGCCGCGGCCTGTCAGATATCCTTTTCACTTGAAAACACTTTTCCGGACACACAAAAACCGCGGCCCGCTGTTCGCGAAGGTCCGCGGCTTTTTTCTGAAAAGGCGTCTGCCGGGGATCAGTAGCTGACCGCCAGGCAATGTTCAGTGCACTGATAACCGGTGCAGAACTCATCTGAATCGCAGCTGAAGCTTTTGCAAACATCTTCGCAGACATCGATATCGCAATCGGACGTCGCGATCACATCTTCGTTCATCAGTTTCACGGCATTCAGTTCAGGCATTTCCATTTTCAGCATGATTTTCATCTCCGTCTTTCAAACTCAGCCCGGATGGCTCGCCTTCGGGCCATTACATTGTAATGCTTCGTGCGCGAAATGTCAACAGAAAACCGCGGAAAATTCCCGCTCCGCCGCCGTTTCTTCCGCCTTGCCGGGGAAGCAGCCCGCAGCGTGTGCCGGAGATCCGGCCCGTGCCGCCGGAGGGGAGCTGAACAAAAACCGCCCGGACAGAAAGCCGGACGGTTTTGGGTATGACAGACCGGATGACCGGAAGCAGCCCGCCCGCATATCAGTGGGAAATCGCGGCATGTGCCGGCCTTTTCCGGCGGGACGAACCTGCGGGAGCCCGCGTCAGCCCATCACGACCCGCGTTTCACCCATATTCTTCGCAAGGGTCAGCTTCTGCTCTCCGTTTTCTCCGGTAAGGAGATAGTCGCCCCGGTAGCCGTACAGCTCGCAGCAGCCGTTCTCATCGGCAGCGAGGTCGGCGCTGGTGTGCCATTCGCCCGCCAGCTTTTCCTTCAGCATCAGCAGGCTCTTCTTGGGCGTGCCATCGGAATGGATGAGCCCGGAAGGCGCCTTCAGCCACTGGTGATCCTCGAAATCCCAGGTGGTGAACGCCTCCACCAGCGGGCGCCGGAAGAGGTAATCCATCATGGTGAACAGGGTCTCGGCCTGATATTCCTCTCCCTCCGGCGTGCAGGGCCACTCGCTCACCTTATAATCATTCAGATCCACGATCTCGGGGGGCATCAGATGGCCGGAAACAAAGGTATTCTCGGTGTAGTGGATGGGCAGACCGAATTCCTCGAACCGCTCCTCCACCTCCTGCAGTTTCTCCATACCCCAGAAGCCCTGATGCTGGTGGCTCTGGATGCCGATGCAGGAAATGGGCGCGCCGGCGTTCAGGCAATCCCGGATCAGGTCATGATAGCGGGGGCTGGTGTTGAAATCGTTGATCAGCAGCGTGGCGTCCGGGTCCGCGGCCTTCGCCTCATCGAACACCGCCTTCACCAGCGGCACCCGGCCGATCTTGCGGCACAGGCGGGTGATGGGGTTCATTTTCGGCAGGGCGGCGGGCTCATTGACGAATTCGGGCATGATGACCACCTCGTTGATCACATCCCAGAAGCGAATATCGCCCTTGAATGCGGCGATCTCCCGGCGGATGCGGTACAGCATGTAGTCCAGCACTTCCTCCTCGGGCAGGTCGTACATCCAGGGCGCGGCGGCAGTGTGCCAGCACAGGGGGTGGCCCTTCACACTCTTGCCGTCGGCGTGCAGCATGTCCGCCGCCTTCAGGGTGGGCACCTGGGCGGTCTTTCCCTTTTCCGGCTCGTAGCGGCCCATGTAGAAGGGCAGGGTGCCGTAATTGAACACGCCCTTCCATTCCTCATAAATCCTGTTCAGATACGCCATCTTTTCGGCGAAGGGGAAGCTCTTGGGATCGTTCTTATCGCGCACCGGAGCGGCGGAAAAGAAATCCGGGTCATTGCTCATGGCCAGCGGCACGGTAAAGAAGGCGCCGGTGCCGAAGAGGAAGGCGTGCTTTTTCAGCTCGGCGTGGATCTTCGCCCCGGGAACGGGCCTTCCCTCCCGGTCGGTGATCCTCAGGATGACGGATGATTTGCGGGCTGCGTATTTGTCAGCAGACATGGCGGTATTCTCCTTTTTCAGCTGTTTTACGGATAGAATGAACCTTCCCGCCGGGCGGAAAGCTTCACGGCTGATTTGATTATATCAAATCCGCTTCCTCCTTTACAACCCCGCCGGGCGCAATGGGCGGAAACATACAGAAATAGTGGAGATTTTTAAGATAGGCGCGGTCATCGTCCCGGAAAGCAGGAAAACCGGCGCGCCCCGCAGAATAATATCCTGAAACAGAGCTTTTCATCATATCCGCATTCCGCAGAAGGAGGATCCCATGTCTGAAAACGATAAGAAAGAAATCCTGCAGAGTGAAATGGACAGGGCCCAGCTGGATGATATGACCGGCCGCGGCTCTCTGCCCGCGGACTGCACCGCCGAATCCGCCGATTATGACGCCCGCTTCGGCGAGGATCTGGACCACTGCCGCCAGTCCCAGAAACGCCCGCAGGGCGACTGCGCCGCCACCGTGGAAAGCGGATCGTGGTGCAGCAAAGCGGACGCCTGCATCCGCGTCGCGATCGATTACAGGGTCTGCTTCCGTGCCGAGGCGGAGTGACAGAGACATTGCCGCTCCCCGCCCTTTCAGGCGCAGAGAGCGGCTGTTTCCGGGCAAAAAAAGAGAGCCCGCCGGGCGTATATCCGGCGGGATCCCGCGGTCAGCGGCAGGCCGGTGAGCGGCCGCCCTGCTCCCTGTTACCAGTTGTTGATATTGACAAAGGTGTAGATGAGGCCCTCGTCATACATGATAAAGATATCATCCTCCGGATGGTAGTACATTTCCATCCACAGATGATCCGCGATGAAAACGATCAGGGGGTTGCCTTCGGGGATGTCATCATCCGCGAACCAGACACCTTCATATCCGTCATCATCGATGGAGATCAGGCAGTTTCCATCCTCCTCAACAAGGACTTCTATCAAAGATGGGAGTCTGTTCCCGTTCAGGTCATAATAGACGGGTTTTCCCTCGGAATCGGTCACAGTGTCCAGCACATATAGGGCGGTATCGAGGGCTCCAGCGGAAACGGTGAGCAGCGCGATGCACAGCATCAGGACAACAGCAGCAAATTTCTTCATGCTTTTTCCTCCACAGATCAGAACGGTTACAAAGTAACGGGTAGGATTATACCGCGTCCGACCGCCCCTGTCAACTGTTTTACACCATTCTTTCCGGCAGCCGGGCGGGATCGCGGGAGCATCGGAAGAGCATCCGCAAAAAAGGGCCCGCCATTCCCCGGTGAGGCGGATCTCTGTCAGCAGAAGGATCTGACAGAGGGCCTCTCATTTTTTGAAATCTTCCGCGGGCCGGCGGGATCTCCCCGGAGGGATACGACCCCGGGAAAACGATCTTCCGGAACAGAGCCTTATCCCCCTTCTCCGGATGAGCGCCGCAGTTCACCCCCTCCTGTCTTTTCGGGCGTCATAAATGACAATTGAGACAGGAGGGGTTTTCAGATTGCATACAATATGATATGATGGCGTCACACCCGGAAAGGGTGTGATATGCGCCTCATTATGATTTCCATGAAAAAGGAGTCACTTATGCTGAAGATCGAACATCTGACCAAAACCTATGATAATCAGAAGAAAGCGGTGGATGACCTTTCCCTGCACATCCTGCCGGGCGAGATCTACGGCTTTATCGGCCACAACGGCGCCGGAAAGACCACCACCATCCGCAGCGTCACAGGCCTGCTGCCCTTTGACGCGGGCGAGATCACCATTGACGGCATCAATATCAAAGAGGATCCCATCGCCTGCAAGAAGATCATCGCCTACATTCCCGACAACCCCGATCTGTACGCCTTCATGACGGGCGTCAAATACCTGAACTTCGTGGCGGATATCTACGGCGTGGACGCCGGCACGCGGCAGCAGCGCATCCGCGAATACGCGGACCTGTTCGAGCTGACTGACGCCCTGGGCCAGACCATTTCCGCCTACAGCCACGGCATGAAGCAGAAGCTGGCGGTGATCGGCGCGCTGATCCATGATCCGAAGCTGATCATCATGGATGAGCCCTTCGTGGGGCTGGATCCCAAGGCCACCCACCTGCTGAAGGAACTGATGCACAAAAAATGCGCCGAGGGCTGCAGCTTCTTCTTCTCCACCCACGTGCTGGAAGTGGCGGAAAAGCTGTGCGACAAGGTGGCCATCATCAAGCAGGGCAGGCTGATCCGCAGCGGCACCATGGAAGAGGTCAAGGGCGATGAGAGCCTGGAGGACGTGTTCCTGGAGCTGAGCGAGGAGGGAGCCGCGCAATGATGATGAAAGCCCTGATCCGCAAGCAGTTCGGCGAGTATTTCTCCAGCTACTATGTGGACCGCAAGACCGGCAAGCCCTGCTCCAAAGGCAGGGTGACCGCCAAGTTCATCGGCTTCGCCGTTCTGTGCCTGTTCCTGTGCGCCATGTTCAGCCTGCAGGCCCTGGGGCTCGGGCAGATCCTGGACCCTGAAACGACGGAAGCGCTGCAGGCGGCCGGCATGGCCGCCGCGGATTTTGATCCCGGACGCCTCTATTTCACCCTGATGGGGATCCTCTCCATCCTGATGGGCACCTTCGGCAGCGTGTTCAACACCTACGCCGGCATGTACCTGGCAAAGGACAATGACATCCTGCTGTCCATGCCCATCCCGCCCCGCCGCATCCTGGCATCCCGCCTCATCGGCGTATACGGGCTGGCGCTGCTCTACAGCGCCATGATCTGGCTGCCCTCCTGCGTGGTGTACTGCATCCTGTCCCCCGCCGTCACCCCGGCGGCGGTCATCCTGCAGGCCCTGCTGCTGTTCATCATTCCCTTCTTCGTATCGGTGCTCACCTGCGTCATGGGCTGGATAGTGGCGCTGGTCTCCGGCAAGCTGAAGAACAAGAGCTTCATCACCGTGCTGATCTCTCTGGTGTGCTTCGGGCTGTATTATTTCATCTGCTTCAAGTTCGGCGATTTCATGCAGACGCTGATCAGCAACGGCGCGGCGGTGGACGCCGGGCTCAACAGATGGGTGAGATTCCTGTGCTGGATGGGCGAAGGCGCCACCGGCAGCTTCCTGTCCTTCCTGATCTTCACCGGCATCACGGCCGTGCTGTGCATCATCACCTTCCTCGTCCTCAGCAGAAGCTTCTTTCACATCGCCCTGCACACCGCCCCGGCGGGCAATTCCGGCAAGGCGGTGAAGAAGGCTTCCGCCCAGATCAGCGCGGGCGCGAAGAGCCCCCGCAAGGCGCTGTATATGCGTGAGCTGCAGCGTTTCACCTCCAGCCCCACCTATATGCTCAACTGCGGCCTGGGCCTCGTGATGCTGCCCGTCATCTCCGTGGTGCTGCTGATCAACGCAAATTCCTTCATGCCCGCCATCACCATGCTGGCGCAGACCTCTCCCCTGCTGGAGAACGCGCTCGTCCCCGCCGTCCTGCTGCTGGTGGGCTTCATGGCCGCCATCAACTGCATTTCCACCCCCTCCGTTTCCCTGGAGGGAAAGAGCCTGTGGATCCTGCGTTCCCTGCCTGTCACCGGCAAACAGGTGCTGCAGGCCAAGCTGATGCTGCACGTGAGCCTGGGCGCCCTGCCGGTATGCGTTTCCGTGCTGCTGGTGGGCATCGCGGCGGGCTGCACGCCTCTTCAGTGCGTCCTGATGGTGATCTTCGGCTTCCTGTTCACCGTATACACCGGCCTGTTCGGGCTGATCCTGGGGGTACAGCGGCCCGATTTCAACTGGACCAACGAGACCTACCCCATCAAGCAGAGCTCCAATGTGCTGCTCGCCCTGCTGGCGGGCTGGGGCGCCAACCTGCTGCTGCCGGGCCTGTGCTGGGCAGCCGGGCTGATCATGGATCCCACCCTGTCGCTGGGCCTCACCACAGCGCTGGAAGCCCTCGTCTGCTTCCTCCTGCTCAGGATCATGAACACGAAGAGCGCCGCCCGGTTCGACCGGCTGTAAGCGCCCGCTCCCGTTTTCCTGCTCCCGGCATGATTCCGCGGCGCCTCCCCGGAGGCGCCGCTTTTGTATGCCGCGCCGGGCCGGCGGCTGTTCCTTCCGTGTATATTCCTTGACATCCGGGCCGCCGCGGTGGTATAAAATAAGGTAAGATATTTATGCAAACAACAGGCGCGCGCTCCTGTTATCCGCGGCCGTGCCGCAAAAGGAGGATCATGACATCATGAGAAAAACGATCTGCGTGTTCCTTGCCCTGTTCCTCTCCCTGACGCTCCTCCTTTCCTGCAATTCCGCCGCCCTCGCGGGTGAGGATATGCCTATCAACGGCGAGTGGATCATGGAGGACGAAAGCGTTCTGACCGTTCTGGGATACGGCGGCGTGAATGTGACCGATGCCAACTACATGCTGTATCTGGAGGTGGCGTCAACGTGCGTCGTTTCATTCAATTTCAGGGATGACGGCACCTTCCGCCTGTACATCTCCACCCCCGGCGAAGAGCCCACCATCAATGAGGGCACCTGGTCATACGCCGCTTCCGGCGCCGTGTGCTGGAATGTGCCGACCGGAAGCAACCGGGCGGATTATTCCATCGAGGGAGACCGTCTCACCCTGCACAGCGGCAAAGATGTGGCCCTGTACCTGAGGCGGTCGCAGACCGGTTCCCAAACGGATCCCGTCCTGCCGGGCGGCCCCACCGCGCCTGTGACGCCTATAGTGCCTGAGATCCCCACGATCCCTGTGACACCTGTCGTGCCCGAGATCCCCACCATCCCCGTGACGCCTGTCGTGCCCGAGATCCCCACCATCCCCGTGACGCCTGTCGTGCCCGAGATCCCGGTCGTACCTGTGACGCCTATAGTGCCCGAGATCCCCACCATCCCCGTGACACCTGTCGTGCCTGAGATCCCCACCATCCCCGTGACACCTGTCGTGCCTGAGATCCCCACGATCCCCGTGACGCCTGTCGTGCCCGAGATCCCCGCGACCCCCGTAACGCCCGTCGTGCCTGAGATCCCCGCCGTGCCGGAAGTGCCCGCGGCGCCCGATGCCTCCTCCATGCTCAACCTGTCCAAGGTGCAGCCCGCCGCGACGGAAGCCCCGGCGGCCGATCCCCTGACGGGCGAATGGCGGATGCAGGCGGAAAGCGTCGTGCGCATCTGCATGTTCGCCGATAACGCCCCGGAGAGCAGTTATAATAAATACGCGCAGGTCCTCTCCGCTGTCGCCATCTCCTATGATATCCGCGAAGACGGCACCCTCACCCAGTATATATCCACCGGTCCCGTCAATGACGCCACCTGGGTGCGCCTGGAGGACGGCCGCATCGATGTGGTGGACCTCAATGGGGTCCACGCGTTCTACGCGGTGCTCGCGGATGACCTGCTCTTCACGAAGTGGCCCGGGCTGGATCAGTTCATCATCCTGGAGCGGGTGACCGGGCAGTGAGCCCCGCCCGCGCGCGGATCCGTCCCTGAGGCGCGGATCCTGGCCGTTTCACATCAAATCAAGATAAACATACTGTTAAGGAGGCACCCCGCATGAATACCAGAAAATGGCTTTCCCTTCTCCTCGCTCTGGTCCTGATCCTGACCCTTCCCGCCGCTGTGGCGGACGGGACCGATCCCATCGTGGGATTGTGGAAGATGGATGACGCCGATCTCCGTTCCCTGATGAGCGAACTCGGTTTCTCCGGCGACGCGCTGGATGAGGCCATGCTCTCCTGTTCCTACATGTTCGATTTCAGGGCGGACGGCACCCTCGACCATATCGTGAACACGCCTTTCAGGAACAGCACCATCCCCTACACCTGGAGCTATGTGCAGCCCGGCACGATCGTCTACAAAAGCGAGGAGGAGAGCGTGAGGGTCCAGATCGTGATCTGCGGCGATCAGATGCTCATGTATGATGACGGCATCACCGTCAGCTGCCACCGCGTCCTCTCTGACGCGGAACAGTCTGCTGACGAGGAACAGCCCGCCGTCCCGGCGCAGGACGGCCCCCTCACCGGCGTGTGGGTCCTGGACCCCGAAAGCGTGCTGGTGCTGATGGGCTACTCGGATGACCCGGACGCTGCTGACTACGCGTACCTTCTCGGCATGACCTGGGAGTTCAGGGATGACGGCGAATTTGTCGTGATCGTTACCATCCTCGGCCAGTCTGAGACCGTGTACGGCAGCTGGTACTATATGGGCGATGACGCCGTGTGCTACTGCCTGGAAGGCGAGGAAAATTATCTGTACTACACCGTGAATGGCGATCTTCTGGCGCTGGACAACGGTACGGATACCCTGTATATGACCCGCGCAGGCGCGGAATACCCCGAAGCTGAGCCCGCCGCGGAGGAGACCCCGGCGGAAGAGGAGCCCGCGCAGGATCTCATCCCCGCCGGTGATCCGGATATCGACCTGTTCTACGGCATCTGGGAAATGGACGACAGTTCCGTGATCATTCTGCTGGACGCCAATAATTATGCCGGCGATTACACCGAGATCCTGTCCGGCATTTCCTACACCTACGAGTTCAGGCAGGACGGCTCCATGATCGAAAAGCTGGTCCTGAACGCGGATGAGATCACCGAGCTGTTCACCTTTGAATTCACCGGCGTGAACGGGCAGATCGTCTGCACAGACAAGAACGGCGACCGCACCCTGATCGAGTATGTCCTGAACGGCAATGACGCCCTCACCATGACAGACAGCGGCGGCTCCTTCACCTTCCACCGTCTGGGGACCGCCCCCGCCGCGCTGCCCGACGTTGTGCCGGATATCATCGGACTGTGGTACATGGACAGTGACAGCTTTGCCGATCTGTACGCCTACAATAACAACTTCGCGGCGAATGACAGCCTGCGCGCCGAAGTCGTCGCCGCGGGCGTGATCTCCACCGATGAATACTGCCTGGACGGCACCTATTACGAGACCGTCAGCGTGTACGGTGAAAGCAGCGTGGAAGAGGGCACCTGGGAATTCGGAGCGGACGGCCAGATCATCTATTCCATCAACGGCAGCACCTATGTGTTCGATTACAGGCTGGAGGACGGCATCCTCTATATCACCTGGGAAGGCCTGGGCTGCGAGCTGATCTACCGCCGCTATCCCTCCGCGGGCGAATACACCGCCCCGGCGGAGGAAAAGACCATTGTCGGCAAGTGGATGATGGATGACGAGAGCTTCGTCAATCTCATCGCCCACAACAACAGCACCCAGCCGAATGACGCCTTGCGCGCCCAGATCGCCTCCGCGGGAGCCTATTCCTTTGATGAATACTTCGAGGACGGCTCCTACCGGGAGACCATCGTCGTGAACGGCGAAAACCAGGTGAACAACGGCACCTGGACATACGGAAAGGGCGATGACATCGCCTATGTGGTGGACGGCAATTCCTATGCCTTTGACTACAGGCTGGAGGGCGACACCCTCTATATCACCTGGGACGGTCTGGGCTGCGAGCTGATCTACCGCCGCGTCACAGAATAATATCCGCTGATCCCCGCGCGCGCCCGCAAGAGCGCGCGCGTTGTGCATTACAGGAACGACCGGCTTTCCCGGAAGGAGGAAACATTCATGAAAAAGCAGCGTCTCACGATCCTCATCCTGATCCTCTCCCTCGTGCTGGCGGCATCCCTGCCGCCCTGCGCCCCCGCAGAGGAGACCGATCCGCTCACCGGCGTGTGGGAGATCGACATCGGCAGATATCTGCTGGAGGAGGAGGGCATCTCACCGGAGGACCCCGGCTACGCGGCCGCCATGGCGAAGTATAAAAAGCTATTTCCCGTCTCCTGGACCTTCGGCGGGGACGGCACGTTCATCTGGACCTTCGAGGATCAGGAAATGACCTGCTCCTGGACCCGGACCGGCAGCAGCACCATCTCCGCGGAAAACCCCACCGGCTACCGCGCCGAGATCCCCTATTCCCTGGACGGGGACACGCTGGTGATGGATATCGAGGGCACAGCCGTTTATCTTCATCCCGCAGCCGCGGACACCGCGCGGGATGAGGCCCTGACCGGGGCGTGGATCATGGATATGGAGGCCTTTGCCGCCGGTTACGCCGCGCTATACGGCACGGAGGATGTGCCGGATGAATCGGAACTGCCGTACCTGTGGGAATTCAGCGGCGACGGCACGCTCACGGGACATTTTCCCGGCGGCATGACCGCGGAGGCTTCCTGGGAGCAGCTGGACAGCCGCACGATCTTTATCGGCATGGACGGCGCGGGCGAAGCCCTCGAATACAGCATCGCGGACGGCGTGCTGACGCTGGAGGACAGCTCCGGCATGAAGGTGCTCTATACCCGGCAGGAGGAGACCTCCTCCCGCATCCCCTCCTCCGAATGGAAGCTGGTCTCCGGCGAATGGTGGATGATCACCGGCTTTCCGGATCTGAAGGATTATTATCTGGACCGGGCGGACACCTTCATCAGCATCGATGCCGCCGGCACCTTCCGCTATACCGAAACCTGGCGCGGCAGGCCCGACCGGGTCTATGTGGTGCTGGAGGGCACCTTCGCCGATGACGGAAAGAGCCTGCAGGTCAGCGTGGCGGACACGGAGCTGACCGTCGTCTATACGCTGGAGGGCGATACGCTGTCCATGACCGCCAACGGCGTCACCGCGGTGTACGAACGGCAGGACACGGAAACCAGGCAGCCGATCCTCATCCCCACCTCCTCCTGGACCCTCTCCGGCGGCACCTGGTGGGACCTTGTGGGACAGCCCGATCTGGAGGATTACTACCGCAACCGCGCCGCCGTCACCCTGTCCTTTGACGCATGGGCCGGAACGGTCTCCTACCGCGAGACCGGCATCACCAGCAATGCGCTCTATTTCTCCCTGGAGGGCACCTATACCGGCGACGCGTCCACCGCCACGGTCACGGGCGGCGGCATGGAACTGACCGTCCGCTACTTCCTTGAGGGCGGCAGCCTGTACCTCTACACCGAAAACGGGCTCGGCATCTTCACGCGGGCGGAATGACCCGGTACCGGGATCGCTGCAGGATGAAGAGCAGCTGTAAAATGCTTTTCTCTTTCCTGCATTTCTGAACGCGCCCTCTTGATTTTTTCCCGGATCACAGGTAGAATACTGCACATGACCCTGAGAGCGGCGTTTCAGCGCATAAGCGGAAGCCGCTGCCGGACGGGACCATATATACGGATCCTGTGCAAAAACACGGTCTGATACAAAACCAAAAGGCGCGGTACGCCGCGCGGAAGGAGACTGAAATGAAGAAACTGATTTCTATGCTGCTGGTACTGGTGATTCTGCTGCCCGTGGTCTGCATGGCGGATGAAGTCGCCCCGGATGAGAATCTGGTAGGCGTATGGATGCTGGATGTGGAATCATATGTGATGAACGCTTTAGGCTTCGCCCCGTCGGATGACAACTATGAATACTGGGCGTCAAACGCGCCGTACCGCTGGGTCATCAGCGCCGACGGCGTCCTCACCTGGTGCTGGATAAATGATACTTCCTCTGACATGACCTGGAGACAGGCGGATGAGCAGAGCTTCATCCTCATCTTTGATAACGGCTCCGAAACCACCATCACCTACACCATCACGGATGACAAAATGACCATGGATAACGGAAGGTTCCTTTGCTATCTCACCCGTGAATGATGTTTGACTGAACAGCCCTGACATCGAAACGCCTCCCGGCACTGCCGGAGAGGCGTTTTTTGAACCGTTCTGATCCGCGGAGGAGCTTTATCCGCCCGGGCAGGCCGGCATCTGTAGAAAAATCAGTGAAATATTTCAAAAAAACAATCAAAAACAGTAGCCCCCTCCGCCCGTCATTCGTATATAAGGATGTGCGGAGGAAATGACGGCCCGGAGGACGGGCCGGAATGAAAGATCACAAGAAGAAAAAAAAGAAAGAGGTAAAGAAAATGATGGATAAGAAACTGAAGACCATGTTCGATTATCAGAGGTTCTCCGGAAACAAGATGCTGGAAAGCATGCTGCGCGATGCCGAGTCCCGTTATCCCCGGGCTCTGTCAGATGATGAGCTGGATCTGGTAGCCGCCGCCGGCAAGCCCGGCGAGAAGGACCCCGATAAAGAGAACAACTGAGCGCACGGATGAAAAGCCTGCCGCGGTGAGCAAAAATCACCGCGGCAGGCTTTTTTCACCGGCATTGCGGCCGCTGACTCCATCAGGCATCAGGCTGTTTTTCACGAATCTCTTGACGCGGAGGACGGAACATGATAAACTGCGTATGATGACTGGTGAGAATAAGTTTTTCCGCGGAATATGAAGCCCTGCTTCGCACCCGCAGAAAACAAAAAATTTTTCACATTCCTGTATCCCTTTTCCGGTCCTGTTCGTATATATAAATGTCCGGACAAAAGACCGGAACGAAGATAAAAAATGATCCCGCTAAAACGGGAGGAAAGAGGAAAGAAAATGACAGAAGAAATGAAAAGCATGAGCCTGGACGAACTGAATGAAATCGCCGGAGGCGCCACCAAGAAGGAACATCCCGCCTACACCCACTTTGTTGAGTACAAGGTAGTGGCCGGAGACAACCTGCACACCATCGCCAAACTGTTCGGCATTGACGACTGGCGCGACATCTTTAACGCCAACCGCGACAAGATCAAGGATGCCAACCTCATCCAGAACGGCTGGATCCTGCGGATCCCCCAGCCCTGACAACAGATAAACGGCTGAAACGGAAAGGACGCGTCTTTGAAAAGGGCGCGCCCTTTTCCGTTGAATGGCACATTCTGTTTCCCATAAAAAGGAAAACGCGGACCGCTGTCTAATAAATGATATGCACAGGTCAGGCAGCCTGACCTGCCGCGGCAAAACACAGAAATACAGAAACAAGGGAGAAAACACATGAAGAAACCGACAAAGATCCTCGCCGTCCTGCTGCTCCTGGCCCTGACCGCGGCGCTGCTGTGCGGCTGCGGCGGAAAGGCCACCGTCACCGTCACGCTGGAAAGCGATGTCACCCTGATCCCGCCCGCGGGAGGCCTTGACAAGCTGTTTGCCAGCGCCACCACCCAGATGAACAGGATCATCG
>PITV01000078.1 GCA_017577285.1 Clostridiales bacterium | reverse complement strand
AGCCCGTCATCCCCGTCTCCAACGGGCACAAGATCGCCATTATCGGCAGCGGCCCCAGCGGGCTCGCCTGCGCCGGAGATCTGGCGAAGCTGGGGTATCAGGTCACGGTCTTCGAAGCGCTCCACCTATCGGGCGGCGTGCTGGTATACGGCATTCCCGAGTTCCGTCTGCCCAAAGCCATCGTGCAGAAGGAGATCGACGGGCTGAAGGCCATGGGCGTTGAGATCCTGAACAATGTGGTCATCGGAAAGACCCTGAGCATCGATGAACTGATGGGCGAGTTCGGTTTCGAGGCCGTTTTCATCGGCAGCGGCGCCGGTCTTCCCCGCTTCATGAATATTCCCGGTGAGAATCTGAAGGGCGTGTACAGCGCCAATGAGTTCCTGACCCGCATCAACCTGATGAAGGCCTACCGCGAGGGCAGCGATACCCCCATCCATCACGGACAGAAGGTGTGCGTGGTAGGCGGAGGAAATGTGGCCATGGATGCCGCCCGCTGCGCCAGACGTCTGGGCGCCGAGGTGAGCATCGTATACCGCCGCACCGAAGCCGAGCTCCCCGCCCGCAGGGAGGAAGTGGAGCACGCCAAAGAGGAGGGCATCACATTCCGCATGCTGACAAACCCGCTGCAGGTGAACGGAACTGACGGCTGGGTCTCCTCCATGACCTGTCAGGAAATGGAACTGGGCGAGCCGGACGCTTCCGGACGCCGCAAGCCCGTTCCGAAGGAAGGCTGCACCTGTGAGATCGAGGCCGATACCGTCATCATGGCCATCGGCACTTCCCCCAACCCTCTCATCAAAAACACCACCTCCGGCCTGGACACCCAGCGCTGGGGCGGCATCATTGCCGATGAGACCGGCAGGACCAGCCGCGAGGGCGTATGGGCGGGCGGAGACGCCGTGACAGGCGCCGCCACCGTCATCCTGGCCATGGGCGCCGGAAAGACCGCCGCCGAAGCCATCGACAAGTACATCAGAGAAAAGAACGCCTGAGCTTTTCAAAGGCAGAAGACACGCACCAAACAGAAATCATATGTATGTGACAGCCGTCACAGTATAGGAAGATCCCGCGTCCTGAACCGGTTCTGCCGGCAGGGCGCGGGATCGTTTTTCATTTCAGATATTCACTGCAAACTGTTTCACACGGAACGTGTCATACAGACATCACTTCGCCAGACGGATCACATTCCAGCTCGCGGCGGGAAGGATGATCGCGGAGGCATCCTTTTCGGGAGCGATATCAGCAGGCTTCACTTCACCGGGGTTCGCCTCGGTATTGACAGCCTTCATATCATCGTGATGAAGCACGCTGTGGCTGATGACCCGCAGATCTCCGAAGGAACGCAGATCGCACGCCAGTTCGGCAGGCTCCTCCAGATCCCTGTTGACGGCAAAGATGGTGACGCTGCCGTCCTCTTCGCTCATGACCGCCGCGGCATCCACCACGGGCACATCAGTGAAGTGTTTGGTATCGCTCCTGTCACAGGTCAGTTTCGGCAGCAGAGATACGCCCCTGCCGTACACAGAAGCCTGCATCATGGGATAGAAAATGGTCTGAGCCCAGGCACCGCCGCCCGCTCTGGTCATGATGGGGGCGATCACATTCACCAGCTGCGCCATGCAGGCCACTTTCACACGGTCGGCATTCTTCAGAATGGTGATGAGGATAAGACCCACCAGCAGAGCGTCCTCAAAGTTGTACACATCCTCCAGAAGAGGCAGCGCGCTTCCCCAGGGCTTGCGTTCATGCAGCTGCTGATCCTGCTGATTGGAGTGATACCACACATTCCATTCATCCAGAGAAAGATTGACCTGCTTTTTGCTGTGCTTTTTGCCCTTCACCGCATCGCAGATGGAAGCGACCGTGCGGATGAAGTCCTCCAGATCCAGCGTGCTGGCCAGGAAATCAGGCGTATCATTATGCGGATTGCCGTAATAGCGGTGCAGGGACACATAATCGATATTATCGTAGCACTCATCCAGCATGCGGTATTCCCACTCGCCGAAGGTGGGCATCTGGGAAGAGGAAGAGCCGCAGGCCACACATTCGATGGTGTCATCGGTCCATTTCATCATCTTGGCGGCCTCGTTGGCCACGCGGCCATATTCATAAGCCGTTTTGCTGCCCATCTGCCACGGGCCGTCCATTTCATTGCCGAGGCACCACAGCTTGATGTCAAACGGATCCTTCGCGCCGTTTCTGATGCGCAGATCGCTCCAGTAGGAACCGCCCCTGTGGTTTGCGTACTCCACGCAGTCACGCGCTTCAGCGGGGCCTCTGGTGCCCAGATTGACCGCGTACATCACAGAGGTGCCGGCGCGTTTTGCCCACTCGCAGAATTCATGCATTCCCACCGCATTGGGCTCGGTGGTCTTCCATGCCAGGTCCAGTCTGGCGGGACGGTCCTTCACAGGGCCGATGGAATCCTCCCATTTGAAGCCGGAAACAAAGTTGCCGCCGGGATAGCGCACAACAGGTACATTCAGGGTCTTCACAAGATCGATCACATCCCTGCGGAAGCCCAGTTCATCCGCCAGAGGATGCTCCGGCTCATAGATGCCGGTATACACCGCCCGGCCCAGATGCTCAATGAAGGAGCCGTACACACGGGGATCGATCTTTGACACCGTATAATCCTTATCCAGGATCAGTTTTGCCTTTTTCATATTATTTTCCTCCGATGAATTCACGCGGCCGGTGTCCTTTCCGCCGCGGATCTGATATGTCTATTATCAGTCCGCAAAGGCTTATTGTCAAGCCGTAAAACACCCGTCCGCAAAGATATTCCGCGGCGGGAATATCCTCCTGCAGGCGTTATCACATACATGGGCGGCACGATGTGCACAGCAGCCCCTCCAGACACCTTATACATAAGAAAAGGGACCCTCTTTTGCAAGAGGGCCCCGGGATGAATCACTTATGACCTGTCAGACCCGCCTTCCGGCCCGTCTGTCAGGATCGCGTTCCATCCGTCATGAGGGATCAGTCAGATCTCACATTCCGGGGAAGGTTCCGCGATAGTTGCCATCCAGATAAGCACCGCGCTGTTCTTCGATGATCTTGTCAGCGCCGGCTGCGATGATCTCTTCGACAGCAGCATCATACACAGCATCGAAATCAGCGGGAGCGCAGGTGATGACGTCGGTCAGGAACTTGGCTTCCTTGCTCTGAACTTCAGCGCCGTAGTCAACAGAGGCCTGGATGGGCACAGTGAAGCTGGTCTGAGTCCAAGCGTCGATGTAAGCATCAACATAGGACTGAGCGATCTCGGCAGAATACTGTGCGGGGAAACCAAGAGCGATGCCCAGAGCGTTCTT
Source organism: Clostridiales bacterium (assembly GCA_017577285.1). Classification (GTDB taxonomy): domain Bacteria; phylum Bacillota; class Clostridia; order Christensenellales; family Aristaeellaceae; genus ZC3RG03. The sequence goes on along the minus strand of PITV01000078.1, from coordinate 7,187 downwards.
TTCATCAGAGCCATAGTACAGGCCGTTGGAGATGAAGCAGATATCGCCGGCGTGCATCTTGTTTTCATCGGGCACGTTGTCAGCAGACTGAACGTTGGTGGGGATGCCATCAGCGGTCACTTCGAGGTAGTTGATGCCTTCAATACCGTTCTGCAGGAAGAACATGTTCTCGGGCTGAGCCATCCAGTTCATGTACTTGATAGCAGCGATAGCGGTTTCTTCATCAGTGGTCTTGGGGATGATGATGGAGAGGCCGTTGGCGGCATAGATGTCATGCAGATACTTGCCGTTGGACTCGTTCTTGAAGCAGTTCACAGAAGTCCAGGAAGCACCGGGCACATTGGTTTCCAGTTCGATCTCGTAGTTCTTGTCGGTACGCCAGGGCTGATCGGGCTGCATGGTGAAGTAGCCGAAGTAGCCGTTGACCAGGAAGGAATCCTGCTCGGTGGCATTGTCCAGGAAGAAGTTCTCATAGATAACGCCATCGTTGTACAGCTGGTTCAGCCAGCGATAAGCTTCCTTGGTGCCGGGCAGCAGCTCATGATAGCCGGCATAGGCAAACCAGTCTTCCTCGGTGATCTGGGTGAAATCGAGGAAAGCGTCAGTGATGCGGACAACGTTGTACAGGGGGTTGGCTTCATACAGATCCAGGTGCATGGGAACAGTGTGCTCGCCGCCCAGATTGGCATCCTTGGCAGCATACAGATAAGCGGTGAAGCCTTCGATGTCGGTGGGCTTTTCCATGTTCAGAGCAGCCAGCCAGTCAGCGCGGATGAAGTTACCAACGTTGGCAACGTTCAGACGGCGGGCAGGGATGAACCACTGGATGCCGTTCTGCTGACCGAAGGGCATGAGGGACTCGGCGCCCAGGAAGGCGACCAGATCCTGGCCGTATTCAGCAAGCAGATCGTCCAGCTGCCAGATGCCTTCTTCAGCGATCATCTGGTTTACCAGGTCTCCGCTGTAGGTGAGGCACAGGTCGGGGCAGGTGTCAGAGGCATACCACTGAGTGAGCAGGGTGCCTTCGTCCCAGCGGGAAGCGGGAACGAATACGATCTTGATGTGGTTGGGATCGCCGAAGTTCTCCTGAGCATAACGCAGCTGCATGCAGTCTTCTACATTGAAGCCGGCGATGGAGCGGTCATACGCTTCAACACGGAGGGTGATCCAGTCGTCGTCTTCGGCGACGGCAATAGCGGTCATGGTGCAGAGCATAACGATCGCCATCATGATGGACAACAGTTTCTTCATGGTGTTTCTCTCCTTTTTATTTTTTACCGTGATACCACACGGCAGGATAACGATGTGAGCGTCAGCCCTTCACGGCTCCGATGGTGACGCCGGATACGAAGTAGCGCTGAACGAAAGGATATACCACCAGGATGGGCAGTGTGGCGAAAATGATGGTGGCATATTTGATGGATTCCGCGGCGTCATTGGCTGCTGTAGTGGAGCCCGCGGCCGCTTCAGAGGGATCGATGGCGTTCTGCGCGCCCTTGATGGCGTAATACAGTTTCAGCTGCAGGGGCTGCAGGTTGCGGTCATTGATATAGTACAGGGCGTCCTGGAAGCTGTTCCACTTACCCACCGCGTAGAACAGGGTCAGCGTGGCGATGGACGCGAGCGACAGAGGCAGGTAAACTCTGATGAGGATCTGGAAATCGTTGGCGCCGTCGATGGTGGCCGCTTCCTCCAGGGATTCCGGTATCGTGGCGAAGAAGCTCTTCATGATGATCATGTTGTAGGTACTGAGCATACCGGGAAGGATCAGCGCCCACATGGTGTTCAGCAGCCCGAGCTCCTTGATGTTCAGGTAGATCGGAATGGTGCCGCCGGAGAAATACATGGTGAAGAGGGCGAGGAAACTGAAGAATGTGCGCCCCTTCAGCCTCTTCTTGGTAAGGGGATAAGCCATCAGGATGGTCAGGATCATGGCGAACACGGTATAGATGACAGTGACCTCAATGGTATAGAACAGACTGTTCACCATATCCTTGTTGTTGAAGAGCATCTCATAGGTGGCGGTGGTGAATTCCACCGGCCAGAATGTGACCTCGCTCCTGAGGATCGCGGACTTGGAACTCAGGGAAAGCGCGATGATATTGATAAACGGAAGAAGACAGGTAAGTGAGATCAGCAGGACAACGATGACCAGAATGACCTGACCCGGCGTCCAGATGCTCCGGTGATCACCGGGGACGACTTCCTTAAAAGGATTGTGATTGACATCATATACCAGTACTTTTTTCTCTCTCTTCATGCCGTCACCCCCTTACCAGATTCCTTCTTCACCAAGCCGGTTGGTGACGAAGTTGGCTGATGTGATCAGGATCAGGCCCACCACTGACTGGAACAGGCCTATGGCGGTGGAACGGGCAAAGTTGCCGACACTTCCGTTAGGGAAAGCGACGCGGTAAACGTAAGTGGAAAGAACATCGCCGAATTCCTGTATCTTGGGGTTGCCGAGCACCTGAGGTTTATCGAAGCTGATGTTCATCATCTGGCCGATGTTCAGGATCAGCAGGATCACGATGGTGCCGCGGATGCCGGGCAGGGTGACGTGCCAGATCTGCTGCAGCTTGTTGGCGCCGTCGATCTTGGCAGCCTCAAACAGTTCCATATTGATGCCGGTGATGGCGGAAAGATACAGGATGGTGCCCCAGCCCATGCTCTGCCATACACCCACGAGGGTGTACAGGATGCGCCAGTTCCAGCCGTCCGTCAGGAAGGGGATGTTGGAATCGATCCAGCCCCACTTCATCAGCAGGGAGTTGACAACGCCGGTGGTGGGAGAAAAGATCGCCAGCACCATACCGCCGATAATGATCCAGGAAAGGAAATGCGGAAGATAAAGGATGGTCTGGGAAACGCGCTTGAAACCGGTGGCGCGGATCTCGTTGAGCAGGATCGCCAGAATGATGGGAACGGGGAAACCGGCCACCAGACCCATCACATTCAGCAGCAGCGTGTTGCCCAGCGCGGTGGAGAAGGATTTCTGCGACATAACAAACTCAAAGTTCGCCAGACCCACCCATTCGCTGCCGGTCATGCCCTTCTTCATGTTGTAGTTCTGGAAGGCAATGACGATACCGGTCATGGGTTTATAGCAGAAGATGATATAAAACGCGATCGGCAGTACAAGCATAAGATAGAGGCGCCAATCCCGCAGGAAAGGATTCTGCTTTTTCGGGGCCGATTTGATCGCTCTTGTACTCACACGCTCACCTTTTTTCCTAATTTCTTGCTGTATCACACAAAAAGACATTCATCCGCAGAAAGTGCCATTCACAACTTGTATTAACATTATAAAAGCAAGATGAATATACTTCAATGCAAATATTGCTGGATAATATGCATATTACGCACAAAATAGCAGGCCAAAACACGAACAAAAAACGAAGATCCGGGCAATTTTTGAGAAGCATCAGGCCGCATGTGTTCTTTCTTTTTCTATTATTATTTTAGCGTTTCATCAGGATTCTGTCAATCATTTTTGCATAAAAACAGAAATTGCGAAAATATCCCGCTCATACCGTCAATAAGTACCCATCAGAAGGAACATATCACAAAGGATGATCATCGCCTGGAAAAAATCCGGAAAAACAGAAAAACTGCAGATCCGGCAGCATCAGCAAAAAAATGAGCGGTTTCATCACAGACAGTCTTGACAGAAACCGCAAACATGTGTAGAATGATTTCAGCCGGCAGAGATGCCGTTCGGTCTTTCCTGAGCGGGAATGGCGGAATTGGCAGACGCGCATGATTCAGGTTCATGTGCTCGAACGAGCTTGCAGGTTCAAGTCCTGTTTCCCGCACCAATGCGAAAAGGCGGATGTCGTCATGACATCCGCCTTTTCTGTATCCCTTAACGGGATTGGATCCGCTTGATTTTATCCCATAAGAGGGACCGACCATATTCTGTCACTCCGGAACAGATCCGGCAGCTTTATCCTCCCCGTTTGCAAGATGATCAATGATCAGATGATCGACTTCCTCCGCCTTCTCATGATTGATGCCGTGGCCGGCGTCTCCGATCCATACAATATTCAGGTGAAGCCTGTCAGCCAGCCCCGCCAGTTCTGTACCGCCCGGCATGATAAAAGGATCCTTTTTCCCGGCGATGCACAGCAGACGGTTTTCAAGCGAAAGCACTTCCTCCTCCGTAAAGCCTTCCACCTTATGGTTCATCATGGCCGCCCGGTTGAAGCCGGTCATCAGCTGCCTGAAATGGGTGAATACCGTCTCATTCTCCGTAAACGCCCGGAAACCGCTTCCGGTCATCTTCCCGATCAGTTTGCGTACATTTTTATCTGTCGGGAACAGGGCTTCCGGCAGGAATACCTTCATCATGGCCTTCATGGCACGCATTTTGCTGTTTCCGGAGGATGGAACAGGAAGCCCTGCCATGCTGACTCCCCTGATCACACGGCCGGGTCTCCTGATCATATACATCTGCGTCAGATACGCACCGTTTGACACGCCCGCCATATACACCTTCTCCAGTTTCAGCTGATCAAGGATCTCATCGATCCAGATCACATCGTCAAATGACCTGTCATATCCGTCACCCGGAACGCTTTTGCCTGGCCCGCCGATGGTATCAACGGCAAATATACGGAAGTGCTCCGCCAGATCTTTCGCGTTATACACCCACATGAGGGCGGCGTCATCGCCCACGCCGTGAAACAGGACAAGGGACGCCCCGCCTTCCTTCCCGCATTCGATAACATGCGTCGTTCCGTACCGTCCCGCGAGATCCCGTTCCTTTACTTCAATATCCCACATTTTCAGCAGAGCATCATAACTCTCACGGATCGCCCTGCCCGCTTTTTCATTTTTGTACACCCGCTTAGTATTCATTTATTATTCCCTCACAGAACAGTCCGATCTCCCTTTCAACGTCATCACACGCGGCCCGGATACCCCGCTCGATATCCGCTGCACCCGTGACATGTCTGTCAAAGGCGATCGTGATGATCCCCAGATATTCCTTTGCCAGCAAATCGGGAGAAACATTCCCGATCATTTCCCGTTTCACCATCTCCGTGAAAACATTTCTGCACTGCTCAAGAGGAAGTTCATACATCAGTCTCAGATATTTCCCGTTGGCAACAGGATTCGACATCCGTTCGATATTCAGCATAGCGATCAGCCTGCGCACATTGCCGTCACAGTAATATTTCATCAGAAAATTCTTCGCTACAGCCTGCATTTCGCATATCTGCACCCTTTCCGCCGCGGCAAAGGCATGTCCGAATCTCTCGCGCATCCTTTCGATCAGGTCATCCACCCTTTGAAACAGAACATCAAGAATGGCTTCTTTATTTCTGAAATGGTAGTATAGCGCGCTCTCTTTCAGTCCCAGTTCTCCGCAGATATCTCTGACGGAAACGCCCGGGAAGCCCCGCTTTGAAAAAAGTTCCAGCGCTACTTCAATAAACTGCTCTCTGTGATTCATCACCGGTCCCTCCGCTTAACGAATGTTAAGTTCATTATACTTAACATTCGTTAAGCTGTCAATCATGATCTGTGGATTTTTGTTACACCGGGAGAAACAGCACGGTATTGAAATCCGTCTTTGTTTCATGTATAATGGCATTGCTTGAATAACGACCTGCATACCGAAAGGAGTATGAGATATGGGACTTTTTGACAAGAAATACTGCGATTTCTGCGGTGAAAAGATCGGCCTGCTGGGAAACCGCAAACTGGAAGACGGAAACATGTGCAAGGATTGCGCCGCCAAGCTTTCCCCCTACCTGACCGGACGCAAGCACGAAACAGTGGCCGCCATCCGCGAGCATCTGAATTACCGTGAAGAGAACAAGCGCCGCCTGGCCGATTTCCATGTGAGCCGCATTCTCGGCAAAGCCACCAAGATCTATCTGGATGATGAAAAGGGCTGCTTTATCATCAGCCGCCGGGATGACTGGATGAACGCCAATCCGGATATCATCTCCCTCAGTCAGGTGCTCTCGTGCGAGATCCCCGTATCGGAAAGCAAGCGCCAGCTGTACACCAAAGACAAGGACGGCAAGCAGGTGCCCTACAATCCGCCCCGCTATGAGTACAGCTACAGTTTCGATGTGAAACTGACGGTGAATTCCCCCTACTTCTCCGATATCCGCTTCGATCTGTCCAACGATTATCCCGACAGCAGGAACAGTTATGCCTACGCTCTGCTGGTCTATGAAGGACAGGCCATTCAGCACGCCCTGATGCCCGATACCTATGAGATGCCCGTTCAGCCCGTTGATCCCGCGCTGATGCCCCATCCGCATCCGATCGACAGGATGGACAAGGCGGCGATACTGGGCACGGCGCTGCTCAACAAGATCGAAGAGCAGAAGCGTGCGGAGGAAGAACGCAAATTTGATGATCTGGCCAATGATGATGAGACGCCGGATGACAAGGTATTCGATGCCGGCATCCCGCAGGCCCCCCTCGAAAAGGCTGCAGCCAGCCGCTGGTTCTGCCCTGAATGCGGCACCGCCAATGAGGGCAAGTTCTGCGTGCAGTGCGGAACAGCCCGTCCCGTTCCCGTCCCCCGCTGCTCCAGATGCGGCTATACGCCGGAAAAGGGCAATGTGCCCCGTTTCTGCCCCGAATGCGGAAACCGCTTCGAAGACTGACCGGTCGGATACAGCATTTTTCAGACAGTCCTCTTCACGGAGGGCTGTCTTTTTCTGTGCTGTGCAGGCATTTTTTCAGAATCAGTCATATCTGATCCCGCGGTCTGCCTCCGGAAAGATATGATCCTCCTTTACAGCCCGCATGCGGATGCGGAAGCCTGCCGGCTATGCGTGCATATATGAATACATAAAAACCCGGGAGGACGTTCACGTCCTTCCGGGTCATTATTCTTTTTAAGCGACCGGCGTTTTCCGGTCAGTATCTTTTCAGCGGGATCTATGCGGTCCGGCTCACCAGTTGGACTTGACAGGCTCGGCTTCCTCTTCCTTCTTTTTGCCCAGCAGGATCTCAACAAGGATGATCACGCCCATCACGATGGTGACGGAGAAGAACAACATCTCATAGAGATAATTGGTGGAATAGTGGAAGGAATGGGTGACCATATAGATCAGCGCTCCGGCGGCACCGATCGCCAGATCGACGATGCCGGTGAAGAATTTCTCGCGGAAAATGATGTTCAGAGCGATGCCGGCCAGCGCCAGGACGAGCATGAC
>PITV01000077.1 GCA_017577285.1 Clostridiales bacterium | reverse complement strand
GGCCATGCCGACGACTACGCGGACGGACTGATCATCTTCCTTGCGCAGATTGATGCGCTCGAGGGTCTTTTGGCGAATGGCTTCCAGTTCGGCCAAAGATTTCATAGGATCACACCTCCAAAAATCGGTTCAATTTCTTCCTGCATGGATTCCTTCATCCATGCCGTGATCTCGGGTTCGTTCAGGGGAACATCCCCCAGGGCCTGCCGCACCGCTCTCGTGTCAAAATCCATGCTTCCCCGGGGGGATGAGCAGGTCAGGACGAAATCGGGCTTTTCAGGATTGGCTGTGATCAGGCTCAGGACCGTGCCGGTGATGTCGCCCAGGGGCAGGCAGTCGATGCTGTTCCCGTCCAGGGTGGCGGTGAGGCAGGTGCCCCTGCCGGGCTCGCTCTCCAGTTTTACATCGCCGCCGGTGAGCCGTGCGTTCTGCATCATCAGGGGGATCCCCAGCCCCACCTTGCGGGTGGTGCGGGAGGTGGTGAAGGGGCTGGTGACCTTTTTCAGCATCTCACTGTCCATTCCGCAGCCGTTGTCGCGAAGCGTGAGGGTGATATGCCTTTCAGGATCCACCGTGATGCCGATCTCCACCAGATCTGCCCCGGCGCGGACGCTGTTCTCAGCCAGATCCAGAATGTGAAGCGACAGATCCCGCATAAGGATTATTCCTTATACTTGGCCAGGATTCCGGGAACCATGTCCGGAGTGAGACGGCCGTAAACTTCGTCATTCACAGTCATAACAGGGGCAAGACCGCAAGCGCCCAGGCAGCGGGTGGCCTGCAGAGTGAACAGTCCGTCCGCGGTGGTGCCGCCAACGGGGATGCCCAGCTCTTCGCTGATCTTGTCGAGGACCTTCTGGCTGCCCTTTACGTAGCAGGCGGTACCCAGGCAAACGCTGATGGTGTACTTGCCGGCGGGCTGCAGGGAGAACTGCGCGTAGAAGGTGGCAACGCCGTATACTTCGCTCAGCGTGGTGCCGAGACCCTTGGCGATGATCTTCTGCACATCCAGGGGCACGCAGCCAAAGATATTCTGAGCACGCTGAAGCACGGGCATCAAAGCACCGGGCTGATCCTTGAGTTCAGCGATCGCCGCATCCAACTGCGCATACAATTCTTTGTTGTCAGGCATGATAGGATAAGACCTCCTTACATGTTATCTATTGTCAAGCCTCCGCTCAACATACCATCCACCATTGTAACATATAAATAAAAAAAATGCACTAAATTTTTTTCCACTAATTGATTGCAAATTCGGGAAAAATTCGTGCATTTCAGGGTAATTTACGCTTATTTCTTCTTTCTGATCCTTCCGGTGAGGATCAGACGGCTGAGCGGACGCTCGAACAGGAAGGTGATGATCAGTGCGAACGCCAGCGCGGCGGCGAAGCAGAGCACCGCGTAGCGGGTCTGCCAGGGCTGCTCGCCGGTCATGTTGGGCTCCTGAGAGATATGCGGGGGAATGTTCCATTCCTTCAGCTTCAGGGAGAGCGCCTGGTGATACAGATAGAACTGGAAGGAGGCCAGACACAGGATGCGCATCAGCCTGTTTCCCAGCAGGAACCGCAGCAGCGGGACGGAGAAGGCGGCGGATATCATCATGCAGCTGAGGATCACCGAGAATATGAAGCGGCGGTCCAGCTGACCCAGATGTATGTTCTGCCAGCCGTTTTCAGCAGCCTGCCGTCTCATCAGCATGGCGGCGCAGAACAGGCACAGCACGAACAGGGCGGTGAAGAACACCTTCTCCCCGAAGGATTCCTTTTTCAGCCGTTCCCTGAGGGAAAGATAGACGGCTGCCGCCAGAAAGCCGTTGGCATACACATCAAAGAAAGCGGGAAGCTGATTGATGTACAGGGTGGTATCCGGGATGGAGGAGATCAGATACCGGTACAGGAACGCGATGCCGCTCATGCCCAGCCAGGTGAGCAGCGGCTTTTTTCTGAAGCACGCGCACAGCAGGGGGAAGAGCAGGTAGAACTGCACCTCCACAGCCAGCGTCCAGGCCACGCCGTTGATGGGGGAGCCGGTATATGAAAAATCAAACAGGTTGTGGGTGAAGGTCAGGTGAGCCAGAATATCCCGGACGCCCTCCCATACGGTCCTGTAGCCGCCCTGAGGGAACACAACGGCAAACAGCATGATGAGGATGAACAGGAGATAGGAGGGAACGATGCGGGCGAAGCGCTTTTTATAAAACTCGCCGGCTTTCAGCTTTTTTCCTCCGGCATAGGGCAGATACAGCAGAAATCCGCTCAGCAGCAGCATGGCATCCACCCACTCATAGCCCGAGCGCACCATGAAATCCAGACTGATGCTGCCGATATGAGGCGTCAGCCAGCTCTGCTGCCAGAAATGGAACCAGGCCACCAGCAGGATGAACATCACCCGAATGCCGTCCAGCACATCCACCCGGTCATCGCTCTGGGGGCTGCGGTAGGGCTCCAGCCATCTGAGAACGGGAGAAAAGATCTTTTTCAGATACTGGAAAACAGGAACGCGCGCTTTTTCCGCCCGTTCCCCAAAAGCGACCGGCCCCTCCTGGGGAGGGGCTTCGTTTCCGGCCGCGCCGGTCAGTTTGATTGTTTCACGCTCTGTCGTGTCCTGCACGGGGACACCGGGCTGATCATCAGTCTTCATCAGCTGCTCTTTCCATGTAGAAATTGGCACCGTCGGAATCACGCTTCATGGTCATCCGGCTTCCTCTGGCGGTGGGCTCCGAGATCAGGGAATAACTCTGATTCAGCGCGTCCGGACGGTCGCCGATCTTCAGAGAGTACTTGGTCGGGACGGTATAGTAGTATTCCTTTCCGTTGATGTTGCAGGTGCCGTCCCCGCGGAATTCCATCCGCACACCTTCATTCACGCCCTTGAACGCCACCCATTTGCCGATGATATGATAGCAGGTGCGGTTCAGCTTCTTCTCCGACACATCCCTGTAATCGCGGATGCGGATATAGTAGCCGTAGGCCTCATAGACCTTTCCGTCGGAATACAGGGAATTGGCCAGCAGGTAGCAGGCCTCTTTGTAATAATCCAGCAGATAGGCGTACTCGCTGCCGAGGATCGTCGTATCCAGCCCGTCCATGGTCTCGATGACGGTGAGATAGTCCTTGTTCTTCATGGCGGTGCCGATGGTCTCGACCGCTTCGCTGTAGTAGGCATCGCGGCACGCGGCGGCGCGGGATTTGCTGTCCTTGAAATCGCCCAGCGCGCTGAAACGCGCTGCGGCGCCGCTCAGATCGCCGTCCGTTTCCATCTGCGCGGCCAGCGTATAACCCATTTCGTTCCGCTGACGGATCGCTTCCGTGCCGGTGCAGCCGTCCAGCAGGGCAAAGGCGGCTTCCAGATCACCGGCCTTCTCCTCCTCCTGGGCCAGTACGACCGCGCAGTGCTCCCGGCGGCCGTCCGCGTTCTGGAAATTGCCCAGACCGCTGTACAGCGCCATGGCGCCGGCATAGTCTCCGGCGGTCTCCAGCACCTTGGCCTGGTTGAAGGTGGCCAGCTTGATCTTTTCGCCCGCGTTCTCGTAATCGGGCATTTCCTGCAGGATGGCGAGGGCTTCCTCGTTCCTGCCTTCATCGATGTAGGAAAGCGCCACGGAATAGCGGCAGGAGGTCAGGTTCTCCGCGCTGTCCTCATAATCGCCCAGAGCGGCAAAATACTCCGCGGCAGCGGCGTAGTCCTTGTTGTTCATGCAGCGGATACCGGCACGGTAGCGCAGCTGCTGAATGTAATCGGCGCTGCTTTCGGTGTCTCCGCCCTCCTCATCCTCGCCGGCGGCTTTCACCCTGTATTCGGGGATCAGCAGGAACTGCTCCAGCGCTTCCGCTTCCATACCGCGGTCCAGATAGGATCTGGCGATATCAAAGCGCAGGGCATCGGCATGGGCGTAATCGGCGGTCTGATCCAGCAGGGCCAGCGCGCCGGCGTCATCGCCCTCCTCGTGCTTCTGCAGCGCCATCAGATACAGGCACTCGAAGTACTGCATCTCGCTGTCTTCATAATTCTTCAGCCCGGCGAAGATCTCCGCGGCTTCTTCCAGCCGGCCCTCTGCCATCAGCGCGACAGCGGGCGCGTAGCGGCACTGATACTTGCCGCGGCGCTCGGCGTCCAGATATTTTCCGGCCTTGTCGAAATAGACGGCCGCCTGAGCGTAATCGCCCTGCACATAAAGCTGATCCGCGTAGCTGTAATACGCGATCTGCAGCTGATGGGCGGTATCGGCGTACTGGGGAAGCTGAAGGTATTTCTCAATGGCGCCGGCATAGTTGCCTTCCGCCATGTCCTGGGCGGCCATGGTGTGCAGACAGTCGGCGGCATGCCTGTCCGCCTGCTCAAAGCCGGGCAGCAGCAGGAATTTTTCCCTGGCGGCGGCATAATCCTTTGCATCCTCCAGATCGAGCGCCCACTGATACAGCGCGTGCTGCTTCATCTGGGAAGCGACCGGACGTACGGACTTCTTTTCATCGGCGGGCGCCGCGTAGGCGGGATCCACCAGGCTGAAAGCCGCGATGGAATCCTCCCACTGTCCCTTGTCGAACAGCTTTTCGGCGTACAGATAGCGGGCCTCCATGGCTTTCTCATCGCTGTCCTTATAGCCGGAAAGCGCCTCGAAGGCCTCCCAGACGGCACTCAGATTGGTGCCCTCCGCCAGCGCGCTGCAGGCGGTGCGGTAATCGCACTCCGTGATCATATCGCTGTAGCTGTATTCTTTACCGCTGAGGAAGGTGGAGAATTTCTTTTCGTACTTTCCGAAGAAGTAATCGGGCTCGTTCAGTTCCCCGAATACCTCCTTCGCGTCTCCGTAACGGCCGTTCTCAAACCAGCGTATGGCGGTGGAGTAACGGTCATGGGGCTTCAGGTAATAGAAATATCCGAAGACCAGGCCCAGGATGACCAGCGCTGAAAGGACACAGGCGGTGATGATGCGCCGCTTCTGCCTGCGGTCGTGCTGCTTTTTTGCTTCGATCTCCCTGATCCGGTCCTGCTCCTCCTTTTCCAGACGCTGCTGTTCCTCAGCGGCGCTCAGCTGCTGGAAAATGATCTTCTCGATCGCGGCCTTGTTGTAATTTACGAATATATCATGCTTGTCGCGTCCGCAACGCCGGCATGTATCCTCGCTGGCGGAATTGGGTCTTCCGCAGATGCACACCCACACGGAGCCCTGATCGCTGGGGTAGGTGATGGCGTCATCGCCCGCCTGCTGCTTCATTACCTCCAGCTGTTTGTCTTCCAGCACGGGGGTCGGCTCGAACTCGCGTACGCTGCTGCTTTCGGTGCGCCACACCGTTCCGTCATCGAACCACACCTTCATGACGGAAACATCCATACCGGCCGCCTGGGCGGTCAGCTCGATCACCGTGTCCAGAGAGAACATTTCTCTGGGCGGCGCTTCCTTTACGGGCAGCCTTTCCACCGAGCGCATGGTCTGCTCTCCGTTTTCATCATAGCAAACAAAGCAGATCTGCATGCTGCCGACCGGCTTGTCTGTCAGGTTGTAGAAGAGCATTTCGCATACGGGATATCCGGGAGAGGGCATCTGACAGCGCCTCAGTTCCACGGGGCATGCAAGGTCGATCCTCATCATAAATGTCTCCTGTCAAAAACAGTAGGGCCTGTTCCAGTCATTTTTCAGTCAGGGCGCGTATCATATCCGGACGCGGACGGGGGAGAAAACGGTCACTGAACGCTCAGCAGGATGCCGCATACGGTGCCGCCCGCGAATTCGATATTCAGGATCACTGTTTTTCCTTCGGCTTCTGTCGCGTAACGCAGAAGGGTCGTATCATCCGCCCGGGCTTTTTCCGCGTAGGGGACGCGGGGCGGCTCCCCGTACAGGGTGCCTGTCTCGTTTTCAAAGCGGAACCGGTGCTGCACGCTGTACAGGCTGTCCCCGCAGCGCACGCCCCGGGGCCCGGCTGTATCTGTGCCGGTCAGCGTCAGGCTCCTGACGGAGGTGAAACGCTTTCCGCTGTCATAGGCGAATACGGCGCGGATGCCGGCCCATTCGCAGATCCGCAGGAATCCCGCGTCATCATTTTCGAGCCAGGCATCCGACAGGGGCCTTCCGAAGATCATGCCGGAAAGCTCGGGCGTCAGATCCATCAGATCCATGCCGGAAAAGGAAAGATCCTCCCGGCGGAAGGCGGCCAGTTCCAGCCCGTTTTCCCGGATTGGCCACGGCGTGAAATCCGCGTTCTCCAGGGATCCGGCCAGCTCGTTCAGCACAGAGGTCATCTCGCTGCGGGTGAAACGCGTGTAATACATGCACACGGAGATGACAAAACTGTCCTTCAGATAGTAGGAGATCTGCCTGCAGAGCACGCTGTTCCCGTTCACTTCGAAATCAGCGTAACTGATGCTGCTGATATCCTCGGCGGAGCGGCCGATCCAGCCGCAGCGGATGTTTCCGTTTCCGCGGCGGGCGTTGTCTTCCATGTACAGCAGGGCGGTTTCGGCCGTGCCTGTCAGCGCCGGGTTGTCATTGGGATAGGCAGCCAGCACATCCTCCGCGGAGCATCCGCCGGAGAGACCGCGCGGATCCAGACCGCCGGTGACCCTGATCTCATCCACGGCGGCCGCCGCGGACGGGGCTTCGCCCTGCTTGAAAATGATCCCCGCGATGCCGGTATCGTACAGCAGGATGCCGTCCTCTTCCAGTGGCTGCAGGTCATCCGGCAGAGCGCTCAGGATCTCTCCGGCATAGATGTCAAGCTCGCTCCCCGTGAACATGGCGGGAGCCTCTGCGAGGCTTCCCGCGGAAAAAAGCAGGGAGAGGACAGAAAAAATCAGTAAAAGGAAACAGAAGATCCTCTTCATTCAGCGGCTCCTTTGGGTGGATATCGGTGCCGGGACATACGGAACGCTCCGGCGAAAGGGATGCCCGGGATCAGAACCGCCTGACGCCCTCCGGCGTTACAAGGGCCAGGATAAGGGGAGCGGGCGGGCAGGGAGCATCCTGAAGCCGCAGGGCACCCAGCACTCCATCTCTGGCTTCAGCGGCGCTTTCTTCCGTTCTCGCGTGCAGGGTGCACAGCACATCGCCTTTCTTCACCCTGTCGCCGATCCGCTTTTTCATGACGAAGCCCACGGCGGGATCGATGGGATCCTCCTTGCGCACGCGGCCGGCGCCCATATTCCTTCCCACCAGCCCCAGACGGGTGGTATCCATTCCGCCCAGATATCCGTCGCGGTCTGCGATTATATCTGTGATGACCGGGGCCTGCGGCAGCAGACTTACATCGTCGCACACAGCCGCGTCTCCGCCCTGAGCGGCGATCATTTCTTTCAGTTTGGCAAGGCCGGCCCCGCTTTTCAGCGCGCGGCGCAGCTTCAGCATGGCTTCCTCCTCGCTGCTCACCAGGCCGCCTGTCAGAAGCATCTGGCAGCCCAGGAACAGGGATACATCCAGCAGAGGCCCGCGCACTCTTCCGCTGAGCACGTCGATGGCTTCCTTTACCTCCAGCGCGTTGCCCACATGGCTGCCCAGAGGCTCATCCATGCCGCTGATGACGGCGCGGATATTTCTGCCGGCATGAGTGCCGATCTCCACCATGGTCTTCGCCAGATCGATGCTCTTTTCCAGCGAGCCCATCAGAGAGCCGGAGCCCGTCTTGACATCCAGCACGATGGCGCCGGCGCCGGAAGCGAACTTTTTGCTCAGGATGGAGGAGGCAATCAGGGGGATGCTGTCCACTGTGGCGGTCACATCCCGGAGGGCGTACAGCGTCTTGTCGGCAGGGGCCAGTTCCTTCGTCTGCCCGGCGACCGCGCAGCCCACTGTGCGCACGATCTCGAGAAAACGCTGTTCATCGATATTCACGCTCATGCCGGGGATGGATTCAAGCTTGTCCAGCGTTCCGCCGGTGTGTCCCAGCCCGCGGCCGCTCATCTTCAGCACTTTTCCTCCGCAGGCGGCCACGAGGGGGGCCAGCACCAGTGTGGTGGTATCGCCCACGCCGCCGGTGGAATGCTTGTCCAGCGCCACGCCGCCCACATCGGGGGTGAGCATATCGCCGCTGTTTGCCATGGCCAGTGTCAGATCGGCGGTCTCCCGGGGGGTCATCCCCTGCAGGCGGATCGCCATCAGCAGGGCGGAGAGCTGGTAGTCCGGCACCGTGTGCCGGGCAGCGGCATTCGCGAAATAAGTCAGCTGTTCCTTTGACAGTTCACGGCCTGATTTTTTATCTTCGATCACACTGATGAAATCCATGTCGCGTAATTCCTTTCTGACAATTATCCAATGTGTAGTATAGCACAAAACCATCTTTCCGTAAATATTGAATTTCCGGCCCGGACTTGTTATAATGTTGCCGAAAGGGGTGTTAACGGTATGATTCCGAAGAATATGAAGATTTGTTTTTCTGTAATGATCATGATCGTTCTGGCGGCGGTCCTGTGCTCCTGCGGGCAGGAGGAGAAGGAACCGGTACAGCTTATATCCCAGGGGACCGCTGTTTCCTCTGTTCCGTCTGATCAGGACGAGGGCATGGAAGTGATGCTGATCGGGCAGGCGGCTCCAAGGGCCACATGGACGCTGCGCTTTACGGACGGGGATGGAAACCCTGTGAAGGGTGTGGTGGTGAATGTGTGCGATGATTCAGCGTGCACGCCCTACAGATCTGATGACACGGGAACGGTCAGCTTTTCCGGAAAGCCCTTTGAATGGGATGTTCATATCCTGTCTGTGCCGGCTCCCTATACCTTCGACCTGACGCAGGCTTTCAAAACGGAGCTGAACGGCGGAGAGATGACCTTTGTACTGGATAAGTGAGCGCCTTTGGCGGAACGGTGCCTGAATGAACGGGAAAAACGGGAAAGGTGAAGCAAGATGGAAAAGTTTTGGGAAACGGTCACGACATTTCTGGACACCAGGCTCGGAAAGATCCTTCTGGCGTTCGTTTTTCTGCTCATCGGCATCCTGCTCATCAGGCTCGGCAGAAAGCTGATCCGCCGCGCGTTCCGCAGATATGAGCAGCGGCACCCGGAAAAGAAAGCTACTGTATGTAAAGAAAGCAGTGACGGGGAGAGCGTCACTGCTCCTTCAGGATATCGTACTGCGCAGTCCCTGATCCTGTCAGTGTTCAATTGCACGATGTATTTTGTTATCATCATGTATGTTTTTGATGCTGTTGGAATAGATACATCGGGTGTGCTGACAGTGGCCGGGATCGGCGGTATTGCTCTTTCTCTGGGCAGTCAGACGCTGGTGAAGGATATCATCAGCGGTGTGTTCCTGTGGATCGACGGATATGTGAAGGTGGGAGATATCATCAATGTGAGTGATACGACGGGAACTGTGGAGAAGGTTTCTCTTCGTACGACTGTTCTGCGCTGTGCCAACGGCAACCTGCTGATCGTGCCCAACGGGGATATCCGCACCATTACCAACATGACCCGCGACTACCGCTGCGCGCTGGTGGATATCACGGTGGCCCACGGCCAGGATTACTCAAAGGCCATCCGGGTGCTGGAGGAGGCCATGACGACACTGGACAAGGAGAGCGAGCTGATCGATGAAGCGCCCCGGGTAGCCGGCATCATCGCATCCGACGGACGGGCGGCCACCATCCGTATCGAGAGCCGCTGCGCGGTGGCGGACTGCTGGTCGCTGGAGAGAAAGATCCGTCTCGCGGCGCTGGAGGCGCTGGCGAGGGAAGGACTTAAACCGTAAAGGACGGCACATTCCTGCGAAACTGATGGCAAACGGAAGCATCCTTTACCGGTAAACCAAAGGGCATTGACACTTTGAATAACAGACTGAGTGCATATTGAAAAGAAGGCTTCTGCCGGCGGACCGGCGGAGGCCTTCTCTTATATTTCCATATTTCCTGCGGCGCGTCAGTAGGAACACAGGATGGAGATCTTAACGACAGTATCGTTTTCGAGGAAATAGCTCAGAGTGACGGTGGCGTCATCATTGCGGTAGTAAACATAGTTGATCTGGCTCTTCCCGTCCACGGTGGGGGTCTCTCTGGCATAGCCCACGGAATCATCATAGTAGATGCTGCGGCTGCCGTCCTGATTTCTGGCCTGGCCCATATCGCGGAACGCTTTCAGCACATTTTCCTTGCTCATGCCCACCTTTGTGGATCGGGGGCCGACCATATCGGAGGAGGAGGTTTCCACATAGTAGAGGGTGAAGCCGTTTTCAGAGGAGAAGAAGCGGGCGCAGCCCCAGCTGTAGGTCAGCTCATAGCACTGGTCGGGGATGGCGCTGTCATCAATCTTCTCATCGGATGTGAATCCCGGATATTTTTTGACGAAATTATCGCGTTTGGTCTCCATCAGGGTGAACCCGGAAAAACTGTCGCCCTCGCGGAAGTAGTACTTGAAATCTCCCTTGAGGATCTCGTATTCCACATCCCGCTCGTTGCTCACCTTGCCGTTGGCGTCCACGCAGACCGCTTTCAGGTGCACCTGCTTTCCCCGGGGCAGCACGATGGGCGTGCCGTCATAGATGGGGGAGTTGGCGGTGGGGCTGGTGCCGTCGATGGTGTAGTAAATGGTGACAGGAAAATCGTTCAGATTCTTGATCTTGACGGAGGCGGTGTTGTATGTGTTGCTGGCCAGATTGAAGTAGGGTGCCTGAGGCGCCGGCAGGGTGACGGTGTAATTGACGCTCAGTTCATCGCTGACCAGTTCGCTGCTGACGCACACCGCGCGCAGCCCCCAGTAGCCCTCGCTCAGGGTGATGGGCCCCAGATACAGCTGTCCGTCCTC
>PITV01000076.1 GCA_017577285.1 Clostridiales bacterium | reverse complement strand
CTCCAGCACATCCACGGCAGCCGCGACCATTCCCGGGCAGAATTCCGTGAACAGCCGGTTCTCCATCGCGTACGCGATCCCCTCCGGGGTGCGCACATCGCAGCCCAGCAGCTCGTTGCACAGGTAGGATCCGCAGGCTTCCCTGAAGCCGTCCATCATCCGGTCGTTCACTTTATTGGCAGTCTGCCTGCTCCGGGGATCCGCCTTGTCATACTGTCCGTACAGGGCGCCCAGCACCATCAGCGCGCCGGTACAGGCGCCGCAGACCTCGCCCTTCCGCATGCCGGTGCCGAGGCAGGCGCCCAGCTTCAGCGCCTGTTTTTCCGTGAGGCCGCATTCCTCAGCGAAGGCGGCAAGGACCGCCTGCGAGCAGTGAAATTTCCGGTCAAAATAATCCAGTGCTTTTTCTTTGTGCGTCATACCGGTTCCTCCGCTGAAAAATGGGGCGATAATAAAGAGAAAATGCTTTTGGGGGTCACGCCGTCCTCATTCCTGTTTCCGGGGATGCAGCGTGTCGGCGGTCACAAACGCCGTTCCGGCGATCATGATGACCAGCGCGGCGGCGTAAGTCCAGGGAAGCCGGTCTCCCAGGATCACAAAGGAGAGAAAGGCGCCGATGAAGGGGGCCACCGCGTAGAAGGCGCTCGTCTTTGCCGCGCCGAG
Organism: Clostridiales bacterium; assembly: GCA_017577285.1. Taxonomy (GTDB): domain Bacteria; phylum Bacillota; class Clostridia; order Christensenellales; family Aristaeellaceae; genus ZC3RG03. Next base: position 10,198 of record PITV01000076.1, on the reverse strand, counting down.
TTCCCGCTGCGCCCGCACATACAGAAAGATGCTGAGTCCGTAGGCGACGAACCCCAGAAGGAGCGATGGAAGGATAAACCGCACCGGCGGCATTTTTTCGCCCGCCAGAAGGCCGACGCAGAGCGAGCCCAGCCCGGAAAAGATGCCCTTCAGTGTAACGATCTCATAGGTGCTTTTACCCGAAATGCTGCGGGTGCAGTTGTTTTCCAGCCCCCAGCAGCAGGCCGCGAGGAGGACGAGCAGCGAGCCCGCCGAAAACTCAAGGCTGCTTTCATTCTCAAAGGAAAGGATGACGCTCGCCGCGGTGATCAGCACGATCGCTGTGATCAGGCGCCCCGATATCCGTTCCCGGAAGAACACATACGCGATGACCGTTGTGGCGACGATCTCGAAATTTCCCAGCAGGGAGGCGCTGGAGGCCGTGCCCAGCCGTATGCCCCGCATCAGCAGGACGGGCGCGGCGATATCCAGCAGGATCATCCCCAGCGTATACGGCAGATCCTTCCTGCTCAGCCGGGCGCTCCTGTCCTCCCCTTTTATGCGAAAGCAGTACAGCACGCCGATGCCCGCGCCCGCGCCGAGGTAGAGAAAGCCCGCCATCAGCGCTGACGGCACTTCCTTCAGCAGCAGTTTCGACAGCGGCGCGTTCAGCGCATAGAAGACCGCGGCAAGGATCGCGAAGATCACCGCGGGTTTTTTCATGTTTTTCATCCGCATTCTCTCATTTCCGGCCGGGCAGGGCCGTGAAGCCCTTTCTTCTCCCGCCCGCGGCAGTGATGATCTTCCCTTCGCCGCGGGCAAAACCTCACTTGCGCGCAGAGCGGATCTCAGTTCCCGTCTTCCTCCGCGGGATGGCTTTCGTCTATCACGGTGACGCCCTGCGGCGCGGTGACGGGGGCACAGGAGCGGTTCACGATATAAACGAGATCCGTGCAGCTGTCAAAGGCGTCCGCCGCGACGGATGTGCAGGCGGCGGGAATGACGATGACCTGCGCCCCGGTGCCCGCCAGCGCCTCGGAGGCGACCTCCGTTACAGAGGCGGGCAGATAAAGCATGCTCATGTCCTCATACACCATGGTGCCGTAATGCCAGACGGCGTCGGTGAGTTCAGTGTTGAAATCATCCAGATCAACAGCCTTGAGGTCTTCGATACTGCCCTGATAATACACATCCCGGAGAGAAAAACAGCAGTCAAACGCAGCATATTCGATTTGAGTGACGCTTCGGGGAATCGTGATGCAGGCAAGCTCGGTACACCCCGCGAATGCTTCTCCTCCGATACAGGCTGTGCCGTCCGGGATCACGATACCGCAGAGACTCTCACAGTTAAAGAAAGCGTGATCACTCACTTCTGTCAGGCCGGACGGGAGCGATACATAAGACAGAAGCGCGCATTCGTAGAAAACGCCTTCTTCGATCACGGTCACGCCGTCCGGGATCGTAAAGGATGTGAAACCGGTATTGCTGAAAGCGAACTCTCCGATCTCTGTAAGACCCTCCGGCAGGCTGATGTACGCAAGTTCTTCGCAGTCGCCGAATGCGTCACTTTCGATCCGGGTCACGCCTTCCGGGATCGTGACGGATGTGAGACAGGTATCGAAGAACGCGGCTTCTCCGATACATGTCACACCGTCCGGGATCGTGACAGATGTGAGACCGGTACCGCAGAACGCAGATTCTCCGATATATGTCACACCGTCCGGGATCGTGACGGATGTGAGACCGGTGCATCCGCAAAGCATCTCGTCTCCGATCTCAGTCATGTCCCCGGGGAGTATCACTCTCATTATCTGATCCGTATAGGCCAGCCAGGGATACGCAGGACCGTCGTTGGACAAACTGTCCCAATCCGGTTCAAGCGTTCCGGAGCCGGTAAATTCCAGCGTGCCGTATAAGTCCAGCTTCCAGTGCAGGCCTCCCCTGTCTCCTTCACCGATATGATCCGTACCGCAGTTCGTGCACACACCGCCCACAGGATGATGACCGAGGGGCGGGAGCTCTTCATAGGAGGAGAAGCCGCAGATCTCGCACACACCCCACGCATTGCAGCCCGGCTCCGTGCAGGTGGGCTCTGTTGCCTCATGCTGCTCTGTGAACGAATGCCCGTGTTTTCCGCACAGTTCCCAGAATCCTCCGCACCCGGGATACGCTTTACTTTCCCATGTGCGGGTCTTTCTCATCTGTTCATCGCTGACGAAGAAGTACTTCAAAGTGTGCTCGGTGTCATCCCATGTGCAGTCCACATGTCCCCATACGCCCTCCAGTTCGATCATATTCCACGCGTGTCCTTCTCTTCCGGCAACACCGCTGACAGTAAGGCAGGGGATCCCCATTTCATTCATCAGGATATGGTAGGCATAGGCATAACTTTCACAAACGCCCGTTCCGCGCAGCAGGATACCGTCCGGTGTCCAATAGGTTTCAGCATCATTTTTACTTTTAACGTAATACGCGTTATCCAGCAGCCAGTTATGCATGAACAGAGCGATATCATAATCATTGTCATAATTCATGGCACGGCATTCCGCAGCGATCTCGGCCACCTTTCCGGTAAGGGTGGACGGATCATCCCGGTCCGCAGCATCGCCGCCGACATACAGTTCCTGCACCTTCTGCTCGTTTCCTGCGGTATCCGAAACATATACTTCCAGCAGATATATCCCGCTGGACAGAACAGGCGTATACCTCAGCACCCCGGTGGTATTCGTTTCTTCCAGAAGGACAGGGAAATTCCAGAAAACCTCACTCATGCCTCTGTAATCCTCTCCGTTTTCGCCCCCCGATAATTCAAACCGGTAGGTGTAATCGTCCTTCCCGCCCGTGACCACGGTGAATACCGCTTCCTGACCTTTGTAGAGCATAGGCGTGCTGCATTCGATCCATACAGTGTCCTCGATTTTCATAGAACGGATGAACGATGTGCTGTTATTTTTCTCCGCTTCCTCCGCACCGGCGGAAAAGGCGGCAAAAACAGCCGTGATGACGGCAAGAAGCGACAATATTCTGACGAGGCGCGTTCTTTTCATTCTCATATCCTCCACATACGGTTTTCCGGTGCCGGAGCGGCACATATTCCAGATATCAGTCCCCGCCTTTCTCCGCGGGATGGCTTTCATCTATCACGGTGACGCCCTGCGGCGCGGTAATGACGGCATGGGAGCGGTTCACGATATAAACGAGGTCCGGCGTGTTTCACGGTCCGCTCCCCGGAAATCATTCTCCCGCGCCATCGGTAAAGCTTTCATCGATGACGGTGACGCCCTGCGGCGCGGTAATGACGGCATGGGAGCGGTTCACGATATAAACGAGGTCCGGACAGCCGTCAAAGGCGTCTTCCGCCACCCGCCGGCAAAACGGCGGAATGATGATGATCTGCGCCCCGGTGCCCGCCAGCGCCTCCGCATCCACATCCGTCACATAATACGGCAGGAACAGCATGCTCATATCCCCGTAAACCGGGGTGTTGTAATGCCAGTCGGCGTAAAGCAGATCCATGCTGTCCCCGATCCCGTTGATGCTCTCCCTGTCCGCGGCGCTTCCCTGATAATACACATCGTACAGATCGGTAAAAATGAACGCATAGCGTCCGATCTCTTTCAGACTGACGGGAAGAGTGATATCCTGCAGTTGGGAACATGCGTCGAATGCCCATCCTCCGATAGCTGTCACTCCGTCCGGGATCGTGATGCTTTCAAATCCGCAGGAGTTAAACGCGCTTTCGCCGATGGATGTCAGCCCTGACGGGAATGTGATACAGTTCAGCTGTCTGCAGAAAATGAAAGCTGAACCGGGAATGCTTTTCAGGCCGGACGGCAGCACGGCACTGCGCATGCTACTGCAGAACGCGAACGCGCCCTCCCCGATCTCGGCCACGCTGTCGGGGATCGTGATCTCAGTCAGACCCGAACAGCCGTCAAAAGCGTCAGCGCCGATATATGTTACGGTATCCGGGATGCTGACGCCCGTTACATCGTTGAGTTCGTAGAACGCATAACTGCCGATCCCCGTGATCCCGGATGAGATTACGACCCTGTTGATCTGCGCGGAATAGGAAGACCAGGGATAGAGCGCCTTATTATCTTTCTTGCTGTATCCGGATATACCCTCCGGCATACGGATATCACCGGTGCCGGAGATCGTAAGCACGCCGGACCTGCTCAGATCCCAATGCAGACCGCACAGATCTCCTTCATCCGTTTTCGTGTCGCTCATGCCGCAGTCGATACACACATGATCCGCAAATGTGTGCCCTTTCGCGGGGATGAACTGCGTGAAGTCCGAAAGGCCGCACCTGACGCATACCCGGTAGGCATCCCATCCCTGCTCTCTGCAGGTGGCGGCTTTCCCCTCCCGGTCCTCAAACAGATGCCCCTCTCTTTCACAAATGCCGGTCTTTTCGGGGCATACCGGATAATTCTCCTCTTTCCAAGTATGATCTTCCGCCATTTCGCTGTCGCTGACATAAAAGTATTTTCTGGTCTTTTCTTCGCCGCCCGGCAGCATTTCACCCGGGTCATCCCAGGTGCAGTCCACATACCCCCATACACCGTCCAGGCATATCATATTCCACGCGTGTTTGAGGTTTTTGCCGTATCCGTTCACTGTATAACAGGGGATCCCCATCTCATTCATCAGGATGTGATAGGCGCATGAATAGCTTACGCACATGCCCTTCCCGCGCAGCAGTACGCCGTCGGCCATGTTTTCAAGCTCATAGTAGTCATAATCCGCGTTATTGATGAGCCAGTCGTGCATGAACAGCGCGATGTCATAATCATTGTCGTAGTTCATGGCGCGGCATTCCGCGACGATCTCAGCCACCTTTCCGGTGAGCGTTGACGGGTCATCAATATCCTCCGGATCACCGCCGGTGTAATAATCCGTAATGCAATGGTCATATCCGTTCACACCGGTCACATGTACATCCAGGCGGTAGATGCCGGAGGACAGGACCGGCGTGAACCTGAACTCACCCGTGCTGTTCGTTTCCTCCCGGATGACATCCAGCGACCAGTTATTTTCGTTCAGTCCGGAATAGTTCTCATCAAGATCGCCGCCCGAAAGGACAAACCGGAAGGTATACTGCTGCTGTCCGTCCGTCAGGACCGTGAACACCGCTTCCCGCCCCTTGTAAAGCATGGAAGTGCTGCAGCTGATCTGCGCGAAGCCGGTGCTGCCGTCAAAGGTATAAGCGGTGCTGTTATTTTTCTCCGCTTCCTCCGCGATACCGGAAGGGACGGAAAGAAGAGCCGTAATGACGGCAAGAAGAAGCAGAAATGAAACACAAATGTATCGTCTTTTCACTATGATATCCCCCCGATACCGTCCGGCAATGCCGGCGCGGCGGATTTCTTTTCCGTTCATTGACAGTAACAACATCCCGAAAGTAAACAATACATTGATACTGCGGCGCAGGGTCAGTCTGAAAAACTGAAAGCTACTCTCTTTTCATTATCATTCTGACGATTGAAACCGGGGTGCCAAGCCTCCATTGCTTTTTGCATCCATCCAGTTCAAAACCGTATTTCTGATAAAAACGGACGGCTCTCTCATTTTTTCAAACACCCACAGAAGCACTGTATTATATTCACTGAGCCTGGAAACTGCTTCATTCATCAATCTGTATCCGACTTTACGGTTATAATACGCTGAAAGAACATGGATCACTATGACCTCTCCTGCATCCGGCAGATCTTCATCCCTCGACGGACCATATACCGCAAATCCTACGACCTTATCCCTGTCCTTGGCTATAATGGTGTTTTCCGGAAACTGCCGTGCACGTGCTGTTGTAGCCTCTACAGTCATCGTATCAAGATATCTGTCGCAATACAATGCCTCTGTAGGCTTCCTGCCATGATGTACAATGCACATATCCCCTGCCGCACAGCTCCTCATCCGTTTCAGCTGATTTAATGCATATCGAATCAGTCTTTTCTTCCATAAAGATTTTCTCTCTCACTGAATTGGAATGTGCCGCTGCCCGGCCCTCAGATCCGCTCTGTGATCTTCAGCGCGATCTGAAGCTTGTCCGGGTTATGATTCGCGTCCGATAATCCGCCGGTATCGTAGTCGCCTTCCGCCAGCACATCCCCGGACGCCAGGAAATCATACAGTTCGAATCCGTAGAAATCACAGACCGCCTGCACGCCGGCCACTTCCATTTCCACCCCGATACAGCCCTCGGCTTTTCTCCTGTTTACCAGGTTCACGGTCTCGCGCAGCATTGAATCCGTCGTCCAGATCCGGCCCTGAACGAACGGGATGCCCAGTTCCGTGAAGATCGCCGCGAGCTTGTCCGAGTTCCTGACCGTGATGTAATCCTGCGCCTTCGCGTAATAGTAGGAAAGGCCCTCACCGCGGTATGCCTCCGTCGGAATGATGAATTTTCCCGCTGTTTTCTGCCCGTCCAGGCTTCCGCATGACCCGAACATCACGAACCGGTCGGCCCCCGTGATATGATTCACTTCCGCCACCGTTCCCCCCGCAATGGCGGAGCCGATCGGCGTCAGATAGAAAGCGATATTTTCCCCTTTGTGCTCGAAGACCCAAACCGGTATCCCGCCGTTGCAGGCGCCGATCTCCTGCACCTTTGTGCAGGCGAACTCCTGCAGCATGTGATCATAGATCACTTTGGAAAAGATCACGAGACACTTTTTGACCAGATCCTTTTTGGGTCCGTAGAACGCCTCAAAACTGACGACCGGTTCGCTTTCTGCATCGAAAAAATCCTGCAGCACAGTCCTCATCCTCCCTTTTTCATCCATGGTTCCTTTACAAAGCAATGCAATATCTTCTTTTGATATGCTTTCCTTCTGCTTCATTACTGACTTCTATCGAATCAATATATACCCCGCCGCATTTCTCTGCCAGTTTCCGGGAACGGGTGTTCTCCTCATTCACATTATAGATCACCTTATCCATTCCGAATCCCTTCGCGACAGCAAGCCCCTGTCGCAGGATCCCGGTTCCATACCCTTTGCCCCATTCCGGCACCCTGACGGCAATTCCTATACTGCCCGTATCTGTCAGCACTTTTTCCGTGAGATCCAGCTTCAGTTGAAACTCACCGATAAACTTATCTCCGTCAACCGCCCAGTAGTGATAACTTCTCGACTCACCGTTCAGTCCCTGTTCTTTTTTATCATACCGGTCTTTTGTTCTTTCAAACCAGGTGTCATCAATGTACTCCGGATCGGTCGGTCTGAAACAGGTAATATTGTTATCATAAAATTCCCTGCAGAATTCCTTGTAGCCTTCAACGAACTCCGGACTTCTTTTTACCAAACGGACCATACGCGCATCCCTCTTCATATTGAAAAATTCAAATCTGCTGTTCCGCAGCATACCCGTATTGCCTGCCGGGGCCGCCCCGCCGTTCAGCTTATCATGTGCCCGCTTCATCCCTTGTCAGGTTCTTCAGCCATATATATTTGTTATATCGCCGGATGATGAACGGCACCTTGACGATCTCATCGAGGCACATGATGATATACACGGCGATCACAGGCCATTTGAACACAAAGCAGGCAAGGAATGCCAGCGGCAGCGCGAAGCACCAGGTGGCAAAGAAGACGCTTATGGCGTCATACTTTGAATCTCCGCCCGCGGGAAACACCCCGCAGGTGATGATGGTATTGTAGGCGTAGGCAAACATATAGGCCGCGCTGAACAGCAGCATACAGATCAGATAGGTCTTTGCCTGCGGCTCCAGCACATAGAAGATGTATACAAGAGGTCCGGCGACGGCGATCAGCCCGATATTGATCATGCCGCACCAGAAGGAGACCCGCCAGAAATGTTTTCCGTATTCCTTCGCCTTCTCCAGCTGATTATCCCCCAGCAGCTTGCCGATCATGATGCCGGCACCGCCGGAAAGACCCGCTGTCAGGCACTGGATCAGCTGCTGGGCGACGGATGTCACCGATGCCGCGGCAGTCGCGTCCGTGCCCATGTGTCCCATCAGGAAGGAATGGAGCGTCATGCTCATGCCCCAGGACAGGGCGCTTGCCAGCATGCCGGGAATGATCTTCCAGACATCCTTCTCATTCGCTTTGGAGAAGAAGCACAGGCTTTTCCCGTCCAGACGCACATCCTTCTTCTTTCCCGCCCAGATCAGGCACCAGACCAGCGCCGCCGCTTCCACCGCGATAGTGGACCAGGCGGAGCCGTTGGCTCCCAGCGCCGGCACGCCGCATTTGCCGTAGATCAGGAAAAAGTCCACCGTCATATCCACGATCACCGTCATGGCGGAGATCCACACGCTCTGCTTCGCGTGCCCGGATATCTTCATCATCATCAGATAGCACTGACTGATGCCGCTGAACAGATAAGAGAAACTGACGATCCTCAGATATCCCGCGCCGATACGGATCAGTTCGGGTTCAGGGGTCAGGATTCCCATCAGTTTTTCGGGGATCAGGAAAGCGAGAAGGAAAAACACGAGCGCCACACCTGTGGTATACCGTACTGCCATACCGAAGAACCGTTTCGCGCTGGTGTGATCCTTTTTCCCCCAGTACTGGGCGATCAGGACGCCGGCGGCTCCGGTCACCGAGCCGCTGAACAGCGACATGATAAAGGAAATCTGATTCGCAAGAGAGACCGCCGCGATGGCGTCCTGGGTCAATCGTCCCAGCATCAGCGCGTCCGATGCCCCCACCAGCGCGTTCAGCAGGCTTTGCAGCGCAAGCGGGACCGCAAGCGCCGTCAGTTCTTTTGAAAAGCCCTTGGAGCTCATGTGTCTGTCTCCTTTCGTTTATCTCTGTTCTGTGATAAATCAGGGTCCGTCATGATGAAAGCCGGCCTGTTCCGTACCCGGCCCCCGCCTCACTGCTTCTGTATCTGGAAGCACACCGGCGAGCCGGCGTTGGCGTTGATGAAAGCCTGCTCCAGCACGTTGAACTCCCGGGGCTTCAGGGCGGAAAGGAAGGAACGGATGTTTTTCAGCTCCTCCTCCCCCGCGGCGTGGCCCGGATAGACGCACACGATGCATACGCCCAGTTTTTCCAGCAGGGAGAGCGCCGCCTGCAGCGCCGGGAGCGTGGTATCCCAGCGGGTGGTGACGGATTTATCGCTGCCGGGCAGCCAGCCCAGGTTGAACACCGCGGCGCGGACGGGGGCCGTCACGACCTCCGCCATGTGCTGATGCCCCAGAAGATGCAGGGTGGCACGGGAAAGCACGCCGTTTTCCGTCAGCAGGGCGCGGGTGTTCTCCACCGCCTGCTCCTGCACATCGAAGGCGTCCACATGCCCGCTGTTCCCCACCAGTTCGCACAGCTTCAGGGTGTCGTGGCCGTTGCCCATGGTGGCGTCGATCACCCGGTCGCCGGGGGAAATGATCTTTTCCAGCGCCTCCGCGCAGAGGAAGCGGGCGCTCCTGAGCACATAGCCGGCAGCGCGGTCCGGGGTATGCTCAACAGGGGCCGCCGCGTCCGGCACGGCCCCGTTCATCAGATCTTTCATATTCTCCACGTCCGTCATTCAGAGCCTCCCGCGGTCCCTGTCACAGGCTCGCCTTCAGCCGGCGCACCTCTTCGGCGGAAAGCTCGCGCCACTGTCCCCGGGGCAGGTCGCCCAGCTGCAGGGGGCCGAATTCCACCCGGCGCAGCTGCAGCACCTTGTGCTCCAGCGCCTCGAACATGCGGCGCACCTGGCGGTAGCGGCCCTCGTGGATGGTCATGAGCACCACGGTGGCGAAGGTCTCCCGCTTGATGATGCGCACCATCGCGGGCGAGGTCCTGTGATCGTCCAGCAGGATGCCCTCCCGCAGCTTGCGCACGCTGTCGAGGGTCACCTCGCCGGTGACGCGGGCCAGATAGGTCTTGTTGACCTCATGGGAGGGGTGCAGCATGCGCTCGGTGAGATCGCCGTCATTGGTGAGGAGCAGCAGCCCCTCGCTGTCGTAATCCAGCCTTCCCACGGGATACAGACGCACGGGGTAATCCCTGAAATGATCCAGCACGCAGGCGCGGCCCTCGGGATCGTTCACCGTGGTCACCTCGCCGGCGGGCTTGTGATACACCACATATTTCTTCACTGTCTCGGGCTTCAGCAGGCGGCCTTCCAGACGCACCTCGTCCCGGGGGCCCACCTGAACGCCCATCTCGGTGATGACGGCGCCGTTCACCGTCACCTTGCCCTGGCGGATCAGCTCCTCGCCGGCTCTGCGGCTGGCGGCGCCGCACAGGGCCATATA
>PITV01000075.1 GCA_017577285.1 Clostridiales bacterium | reverse complement strand
CATCTGCTCACATACCGTCCCTATGACTATTTCAATGTCTACTGCCTTGACGGGATGTATGAATACTTTTATGGTATCATGCTTCCATCGACCGGGAAACTGAAGGCATTTGCTCTGCGGCCTGTAAATAACGGTTTTGTGATGCAGATGCCTTCTCCAAAGGATCCTTCTGTTCCGGCGAAACCGGTATCACTGGATCTTCATCTGACAGAATTCGACCGCGGAAATCAATGGTGCCGTTTGCTCGGATGCTCAACGATCGCTGATCTGAATGATATGATCCGGAGCGGAAAATTCCGTGAGTTCATCAGGATCAATGAGGCTCTGCAGGCGGGAGTGCTGAGTGAAATAGCAGCAGAAGTGCAGAAGAAGGGAGCGAAGGCTGTCTTTATCGCCGGACCGTCCTCCAGCGGAAAGACAACTTTTGCCAACAGACTTCGCATTCAGCTGAAAGCTTTGGGCCTGAATCCTGTACTGATTTCACTGGATGATTTTTACAGGAACCGTGAGGATATTCCGCTTGAAGCAGACGGACAACCGGATCTTGAAGCGCTGACTGCTCTGGATGTGCCGTATCTCCAGCAATGCCTTGACGAACTGCTGCAGGGCAAAGAAGCAATGATGCCCAGATTCAGTTTCAAAACGCACCGCAGGGAGGATGAACTGTATCCTTTGCGTCTCAGACAGAATGAGGTGCTGCTGGTTGAGGGAATTCACGGCCTGAATCCGGAACTGCATTCAAAGCTTGAGAAGGATAAGATCTACAAGATCTTCATTACTGAACTGACATGCCTGAACCTTGATAATCACAACCGTATCAGAACGACAGACGCAAGACTTCTCCGGCGTATCGTACGCGATTATCAGTTCCGTCAGGAATCACCCGAAGAGACACTTTCCATGTGGAACAGTGTGCGCCGCGGTGAAGAAACATGGATATTCCCTTATCAGGAACAGGCGGACCGGGTGTTTAATTCCGCACTTCATTATGAGCTTCCGTTTCTCAGAAACTATGCCTATGATCTGCTGAATGCCATCGGTCCGGACAGCCCGAACTTCCTTGCCGCGAGACGTCTGATAAAGATACTGCACTATATGCTGCCGGCACCGGAAGACGCAATGAAGGATGTGCCACCCACCTCGCTTCTGAGAGAGTTTATCGGCGGGAATACATTCTATGACTGATATGCTATCCGTAATGAAGCGAATCCTAAATGTTATCTTTGCAGCAGGGTTGTTTGTTGTGACAGCCCTGCTTTTTGCAGTTGCATACGGCGAAAACGGAAACGGAGTTTCCGCACCTGTTTTTTCTGCTGAAGCCGGTTTTTACAGTGAACCGTTTTACCTGAGTATTTCCTGCTCAGAAGGTGAGACAGTATGGTACACATTGGATTGCTCTGACCCGAGAATTTCTGATACAGCCATTTGCTGCAGCGGGCCGGTCTATATCTGCAATAACACCCGGGATACGAATATCTGGAGCGCGAAAAGGAATATTTCTCTTTACGGTCAGTTCCTTCCAAACGGTGCCGTGCAGAAAGGAATGGTCATCAGGTGCATATGCAGGAATAAGGAAGGTGAATGCGGGGAAGAAGTGATCAACACATACTTTGTGAATAAAAACCGGCCGTACTATTCTGCGATGGGAGTCATCAGTCTTGTTACTGACGGAGAAAACCTCTTTGATCCCGATACGGGTATATATGTGATCGGCAACAGTTATGCAACCTGGAGAGAAAGTGATCAATATGAGGATTTCGGAGATCTGGGATCCGAGAAATCCATGCAACTATAACCAGCGCGGAAGAGAATGGGAGCGGCCGTGCAATATACAGGTTTTCAGAAACGGAAGAAAGGAATTCCAGCAGAATGTCGGCATGCGTATATCCGGCAACTATTCCCGGTGCAATCCTCAGAAAAGCATCACCTTTTATGCAAGAAGAGATTACAGCAAGCCGAAGATGAAATATGATTTCTTTGGCGGTAACTGCAGAAATATGAACGGTGAGATCATAGAGAAGTATGACAAAGTAACATTGAGAAACGGGGGAAATGATGCAGGCGGAGTTCGCTACAGGGACGATCTGGTGGCGTATCTGATGAGCGGGCTGAATGTTTCAACCATGTGCAAGGCGGATTACATACTGTTTATCAACGGGGAATTCTGGGGATACTATTCGCTTCAGGAGAAACTCGGGGATGAGTATGTTGAGAGCCATTACGGCATTGAAGCATCCAATGTGACCTGTATCAAAAACGGTCAATGCGATGGAAATGCGCAGGTCTGCGATGAATACCTGATGTTTTATGACTGGGCAATGCAGTCTGACCTTTCAGATCCGGAAAACTACAGCGTATTTTCTGATACGATCGATACAGACAGTTTCATTGATTATATGATCATGGAAAGTTATATCAGCAACTGGGATTTCGGCGCAAATATAAACAACTGGATGATGTGGAGAGCGACCGTTCCCGTCAATGACGGTTACGGGGACGGAAGATGGCGCTTTATGGTATATGATACCGAGTTCTCCTGCGGCTTGTACGGAAGTGAATCCACAAGTTATATGCTGGATTTCTTCAGTGATATGGATACAGATCCGTCAAGGTATGCGCCGCCTGCTTTGCTGAAAAAAGTGATGGAAAACGATGTATTCCGAAGTGCATTCTATAACAGATATGTGGAATTGATGAGCAATCTGCTCCTGCCGGAGAATGTTCTGCCGCTGATAGATGCATATGAAGAGAAGCTTTATGACGCATTCAATGACACGATGAGCAGATTCAGCCAATGGGGTGACATCAGAAGTGATTCTGAGAATGTACGCACCTTTTTCAGAAAAAGACCTGCATATGCCCTCATGTATCTGAACCGGTTCTGCGGCAATGAAGAAACGGGAAAGCAGATACAAATCACAGTTTTCGAGAATAATGACTGGAATCTGTGGTGCCATGAGGCAAAAGCGACTGTAATGAAACTGACAGGAGACCGGTCTGTTATCAAAACAGAAGAAACCGGCATCGAAGTATGGTTTGTTCAGTACATAGCGGAGATAACTCTCAAAAAGGACAGAACATATCGTTTCCGTTTCAAAGCAAACACACAGCAGACCTTCGGAGTATGTATTCAGGAAAATCGCGATGAATATGAAACATTCTGTTTCAGACAGTTTTATGGAACCGGAGAAGAACAGGAAATCGAGATCACATTCCGTATGGACCGTGATTGCGAATACGCAAAGATCGCGATCCTGTGCGGTTACCAGACAGGCTCATATCAGTTCAGCGACATGAAACTGTATGAAGAATATTAAAAAGAAACCCGCAGTATACTTTCTGTGTACTGCGGGTTTATGAATGTACGATCATTCACATTCACCAAGTGCTTCTATGAGAGTGAGCATGTTTTTCCTCATGCCTTTTTCGTAAGCGTCAGGGGCGTAATCACCTGTTACGATCGGATCCAGTTCAAAAACCGGCGCGCCGGTTTCTCTTGAAATAACCTCAGCAGCTTTTGATGAATACTGAGGTTCAGTGAAAAGGGGCGGACATCCGTGAGACATAACTTCATCCGAAAGTTCGATCATCGCGGCCGGAGACAGAGGCTCTTCAGGCTCCAGTGCCATAACAGCAACGATATTGAATCCGTATCTGTCAGCAAAATAAGGGAAGGCTTCGTGGAATGTTACGATATCCCTGTTAATGAGCGAACTCAGTCCTGCGTCTATCTCAGCATCCAGTAAAGTCAGCTTTTCTATATAGAATCCGGTATTTTTTATGATCTGTTCTGCATACTCGGGAAACCGGAAGACCAGTCCATCGGCAATGTTCCCGACCATCTGTATCGTCCGGAGCGGATCAAGCCACATATGATCGTTTGCTTCATCATCATGATCTTCTTCATCATGGGAATCATCATGATGGTGATGTTCGTGCTTCTCTGCAAGCAACTCAATATCCGCAGAGGAGTCGATAATATAGAGATCCGGAAACTGTTCAAGTGCTTTATCCAGATATCCTTCCATGCCGGCACCGCAGATAAGGAATGCGTCAGCATGAGACAGATTCTCCATATCTCCCGCAAGCAGCTGATAATCATGAAGGCATCCTGTCGAAGGTGCTGAAAGGCATTTCAATGTGATGCCGTCAACACCTGAGAGGATGTTTTCAGCAAAAATGAAGACGGGATAGAACGATGCAATGACCACATGATCCTTGTCGTCTGTCACAGCGCCGGAAAACCGGAGAGGCATAAGACATAACAGGAGCGTTGCGGCAATCAAAATGGAAACGAGTTTTTTCATTTTTCTTCTCCGTCTGTGAGCTTTTCGATGGCGGCAATGCGCTGGCTGAGTGTCGGATGACTATATTTCAGTTTAATGAGCAGAGGCAGGGGAGAGATGTCGGCAAAGCCATCTTTATGCAGACGCTTCAATCCGGAAATCAACGCCGGTCCATAGCCTTCTTTTACTGCCTGCGCGTCAGCAGCATACTCCGCTTTTCTGGAAAGATAGTTGCTGAGCAGACCGAAAAGAGGCGCAATCAAGCCGAATTCGATACTCATTACGAGAATAAGGCAAAGACCGTAATTGATACTGCTGAAACCGAAACATTCAGACACCTGACCGGTCGCAGTGAAGAAAAGAAGGACGGCGAGAACGATCATCTGCAGGGCTGTGACAGGGATCATTTTCAGTGTATCCCTGTGCAGACCGTGTCCAAGTTCATGAGCAAACACAGCAACGATCTCATCTGTGGTGGCACTTGAGATCAGCGTATCATAAAGAACGATGCGTTTTGTTTTCCCGAAGCCGGCAAAGAAAGCGTTTGCCTTCGTGCTGCGCTTGGAACCGTCCATTACCTGGATGCCGCGAACTTTAAAGCCGTGTTCATTCAAAAGCGCGGTCAGTTTATCTTTCAGTTCACCGTCCTCAAGAGGAGTGAATTTGTTGTTGAGACGCTGGATAAGAGGGGAGAGGAAGATAAGGAGGATGATGAAGAGGATCAGTGCTGCTGACAGAATAATGACAGGCCAGGGATCGGCAAGCCCCATAACAGTGGCATACAGAGCGCCGAGACCGGAACTGATGATCAGGCCTATGATAAGATCTTTGATAACATCAGCGGTGAATGTTTTGCCTGTACTTTTGTTAAACCCGTACTTCTCTTCGATCTTCATAGTATCATACCAGTCGAAGGGAAGAGAAATGACGGTTGTTGCAAGTGTATTGACCAGTACAGCGATAAACATCTGAAGGTAAACATCCCTGTTGAATCCGTTGCAAATGACAGCATAGATATTGAAGGCGAGAAGCGCGAATTCAACGGCAAATGATGCGATGTGCCTTATCATTGAAAGGCGGGTCTTCTCATGCATGTAGCGGCTCCACTTTAGGTATTCATCTGCACTGTAAAGATCTTTTACATTTTCAGGTATCTCGTTCCTGCTGCTGCGGGACTGCAGATACAGGATCAGCATATCCCATACGAACAGAACTGAAAGCAGGATCAGAGCGAGCAGTTTAAAATACATAATATCTCCTTCCGGAAAAATGCCGTGGCACCGTTTTCAGATGCCACGGCAGAATATCTTACTTGATAGCCTTTGTATTGACTTCCTCGTGGAACATTGCGATCGCGTCATCCAGAGCCATGGTGCCGATCACTTCACCCTTGCGGGTACGGACGTTCACGGTTCCGTCCTCCACTTCCTTGTCGCCCAGGACCAGGAAATAAGGAACCTTCTCCATGACGCCCTCGCGTACCTTAAAACCGATCTTTTCGTTGCGCAGATCACATTCGGCACGGAACCCTTCAGCGACCAGCTTATCCTGAATGCTCTTGGCGGCATCTGCGGCACGCTCGGTTATGGTCATGATGCGGATCTGTTCGGGAGCCAGCCACATGGGCATAGCGCCCGCGTACTTTTCAATGAGGTAGGCCAGCGTGCGCTCATAGCATCCGAGGCTGGTGCGGTGGATGATATAGGGCATCTTCTTCTGACCATCGGCATCAACATATTCCATACCGAACCTCTTTGCAAGAAGCATATCGATCTGGATTGTGCACAGCGTGTCTTCCTTGCCGAACACATTCTTATACTGTACGTCCAGCTTGGGGCCGTAGAACGCGGCTTCATCGATACCGATGGTGTACTTGACTCCCAGATGATCGAGGATCCTGCCCATGATGGCCTGAGATTCTTCCCACTGTTCGGCGGTTCCTTCATATTTGTTCTTGGGGTTCGCGGGATCCCACTGGCTGAAACGGAAGGTGCAGTCTTCCAGCAAGCCAACGGTGCCGAGGAAGTACTTGATCAGTTCCAGACAACCCTTGAATTCTTCTTCCAGCTGATCGGGGCGGAGAACAAGATGTCCTTCAGAAATGGTGAACTGACGCACACGGATAAGACCGTGCATTTCGCCGCTGTCCTCATTGCGGAACAGGGTGCTCGTCTCGCCGAAGCGCATGGGCAGATCACGGTAGGAACGCTGACGGTTGAGATATACCTGATACTGGAAGGGGCAGGTCATGGGACGAAGGGCAAAGCATTCCTTGGTCTCATCGTAAGGATCACCCAGCACGAACATGCCGTCCAGATAATGATCCCAGTGTCCGCTGATCTTGTACAGCTCACGCTTGGCAAAATAGGGTGTTTTTGTAAGCAGATAACCTTTGCCCTGCTCATAGTCTTCCACCCAGCGCTGCAGTAGCTGAACAACGCGGGCACCCTTGGGAAGCATAATGGGCAGACCCTGACCGATGCAGTCGACCGTGGTGAAATATTCCAGTTCGCGTCCGAGCTTGTTATGATCGCGCTTCAGAGCTTCTTCCTGCTTTTTCAGGTAATCGTCCATTTCCTCCTTAGAGGTGAAGGCAGTTCCGTAAATACGTTGGAGCATCTTGTTCTTTTCGCTTCCGCGCCAGTAGGCACCGGCGATGGAGGTAAGCTTGAAGGCCTTGATGCGTCCGGTATTTGGGATGTGGGGACCGGCGCAAAGATCAATGAAATCTCCCTGCTGATAGAAACTGAGAACTGCATCCTCGGGCAGATCATTGATCAGTTCAACCTTATAGGGTTCTCCCTTTTCGGTCATAAGCGCGATGGCTTCCGCACGGGGAAGTTCGAAACGGCTCAGACGGTCATTGCGGCCGATGATATGTTTCATCTCCTTTTCCACTTCGCGCAGAAAATCGGGGGAGAAAGGCTCGTCCACATCGAAATCATAGTAGAATCCGTTTTCAATGGCGGGGCCGATCGCCAGCTTGGCATCGGGGCGAAGCTTCTTCACTGCCTGAGCCAGCACATGGCTGCAGGTATGACGAAGAACGCGCTTTGCCTCATCATCTTCGAAGGTCAGGATCTCCAGGCTGCAGTCCTTATCGATTGGGATCCACAGTTCCTGAAGCTTTCCGTCGACCCGGGCAATGATAGCCTGTTTCTTCAGATCCTGGCTTAGCTGTCCGGCGATATCCAGAGCGTTCATGCCGTTTTCAAATTCCCGTTGTCCGTCCTTGAGTGTGATAAGCATGTGTTTCCTCCTTCTGGGGGTATAAAAACGCCCCCACGTTTCATCCGTAGGGGCGAATAATTCATATCCGCGGTTCCACCCTGCTTTTATAGCTCGTGAGCGCTGTATCGGGCGCATACCCGTTCCCGGTCCGCAAGTGGTATCCCGTCATGTTTCACCTCAAAGCGCTTTCAGCCGGTGACGCTCATTCTCTGGAGAGGATCCGCACGGGGGCATGTCTCACATCAACCCGTGGAATGTGTACATTCTAATACCGTGCATGATGTTTGTCAACACTTCAGAATAAATTATTACAGGTTTAGTTAATCGAAGAGAACCTTTCTGTGAATACAGAAGAGCAGGCGTCCGATACATTATATACATGCAGTTTTACTTGCCATTTATGTTATGTTGTGATAAAATACCATGCGGTATTTGTGCTTGTGAGGCGAGATGTTTGTTTTTTCATTTGTTCGACAGAAAACCTGTTTTCTGTGATGATGAGATCCGGCTTATTCCCTCTTCTGTAAGCCCTGCAGATGAAAGCTGCGGGATACGTGACGGATATACATTCAGAATATTTCCACTGAAAGGGAAAGAGTATATGGGCTATATCAGCCTGCGGATAGGCGAAAGCGATGAACTTTACTATCTCGGGCATATAGGATACAGGATCGAAGAGAAGTTTCGCGGACACGGATACGCGGCAAGAGCATGTCAGCTGATCAAGCCGCTCTGCGAAAGGCTTTATACGGAAAGCATAACGATCACTGCCAATCCTGAAAACATTCCAAGCAGGAAAACGTGTGAAAAGATTGGCTGTATACTTGAAAGTATCGTCAAAGTACCGCAGCGGTATAAATACATCTGCATGGATGCTGAAGAAAAGTGCAGATATATATGGTACACAGGAAAACAGGATGAGGATTGATTTTGTCAGAGGAGACATTAAAGGATGCAGACGGAACTGTGCGGTGTTAAACTGCATTATGAGATATACGGAGAAAGAACAGAACTGCCGACGCTGCTGATGCTGCACGGATGGGGCTGCAGCATAAAGCATTTTGAACCGGTCGCAAAGGAAATGAGCAGGGATCGCATGGCAGTCGTGATCGATTTCCCGGCCCACGGTGAATCATCCCGCCCGCCGCAGCCCTGGGGGGTTCCTGAGTTTGCGGATGTCGTATGTGCCCTGATCGAAGAACTCGATATTCGCAAATGTGATATTATCGCTCATTCATTCGGTGGAAGAGTCGCTTTGTGGATTGCTTCCCACAATCCAGAGCTTATCGGAAGAATGGTGCTGACCGGTTGTGCCGGTATAAAGAAGGAACAGACTGAAGCGCAGAAGAAACGGAGCGATGAATTCAAAAAGAAAAGGTCATCACTTGAACGGTTGGCAAAGGTGCCCGGTTTCCGGAGCATCGCCGATAAACTGATAAAGAAGCTGCAGACAAAATACGGTTCCGCGGATTATAATGCTTTGGACGATGAAATGAAAAAGACCTTTGTCAAGATCGTTTCTCAGGATCTTCGTCCGTGCCTGAAAGATATCAAAGCCTCTGTTCTGCTGGTGTGGGGAAGCAATGATGCTGATACACCGCTCTGGATGGGACAGATCATGGAAAAAGAGATATGTGACGCGGGCCTTGTAGTGTTTGAGAACGATGATCATTTTGCCTATCTCAGGCAATGGCCGCGTTTCGTGCAGGTAACAAAAGCATTTCTGACATAATAACTAAAGGAATGATAAAATGCAGAACTTCTGGTGCTATATCCCGGCAACAGTCCTTATAAGTCTGTGCGCGCTGATTCTGTCAAGAAGGCTGTTCCATATTTTTCAGCTTGAGAGTTATCAGTTCCACGGGTACAGAAAGTCAGTCCTTCGTCTATTTAAAAGGGCTTGGCTTCCTTTCATCATTTTTGGAATTGCCGCGGCTGCCGCATTGTTCTGCATCGATACATTCATATTGAAAGAAACCGCTGGGAAGGAATGGCTGATTTCCGGAGCGGCATTTGCCGTGGCAGCGGTGTTCACCCTTTATATTCACAATTCTGACAGGAAGAGGACAGAAAAGAAAAAACTGGTTTACACTGCCAGAATGAAAAGACTGTGCGCGATCCACGGTGTACTTGTGCTTGTAATTCAGATCGTTGTTCTTCTTGTCATCGGTGTGCCTTTTGCTTTTTACTGCTTCTTCATTGCACTGCTCCCTTTGATCCTGATGCTTTCCGCGCTTATTGCAAAGCCTGTCGAGAAGATCATCTTCAGCATGTACTTCAATGACGCGAAAAGGAGGCTGCTGGAGAACAAACGGCTGATCAGGATCGGAATCACCGGGAGCTATGGCAAAACATCCACAAAGGTTATTCTGGCGCAAATCCTCAGCACAAAGTTTAAAGTGCTTGCGACTCCTGCAAGTTTTAATACCCCTATGGGAGTCACCCGCATCATACGTGAACGGCTTGATATATCTCACCAGGTGTTTATCGGTGAAATGGGCGCGCGTCATGTGGGCGAAATAAAAGAACTGTGTGATCTTGTTAATCCGCAGATCGGGATCCTTACTTCTGTCGGACCGCAGCATCTGGATACGTTCCGGACACTTGACAGGATAAAGAACACAAAGTATGAACTGATAGAATCTCTGCCGGATGACGGATTTGCCGTTTTTTCAGATGACGGCGCTATCGTATCGGATCTGTATAAGAAGACGACATCTCCCGCATCGATCCTTGTTGGGAATGAAGGGAGCGGAGCTTGGGCTGATGAGATCCAAGTCGGAAACAGCGGCAGCAGTTTCACATTGCATATCGCCGGAAAAGAGCCTGTCCGTTGTGAGACCTGTCTGCTCGGAGAGCATAATATCCGCAACATAGTTGTATCAGCCGCTGTGGCAGATTATCTGGGTGTTGATATGAAGCATATCGCTATGGGTATCGCAAGTCTGAAGCCTGTGGAGCACCGGCTTCAGCTGCTGAAAAGCGCGGGCGGTATCACTGTAATAGATGATGCTTTCAATACGAATCCGCGTTCATCAAAGGCGGCACTTGAAGTTCTTGGAATGTTTGAGGGCAGAAAGATACTTGTTACCCCCGGTATGGTTGAACTGGGTGACAAGGAGGCTGAGTACAACCGTGAATTCGGCAGGAACATTTGCGGAAACGCGGATGTTGTCTTCCTTGTGGGAAAAAAGCATACTGCTCCGATCCGTGAAGGAATGACAGATGGCGGATTTGATGAAAACGCCATCCACTCTGTATCATCTCTGAACGAAGCAATCGAGCAGATGAATCAGATGCTCCAAAGCGGAGATGTAGTCATGTATGAGAACGATCTGCCGGATCATTATTCCGAGAATTGACGACAGGCAGCAGGGAAGAGGAGGATATTAGAAAATGGAAAAGCTTACAC